>JBAQPK010000189.1:0-3620 GCA_049305715.1 Desulfuromonadaceae bacterium
GGTCGGCCTCGGCCAATACTTTATTCGCTTTTTCGGTATTCATACTGTCTCCTTTAGTTGTGCCCCTACGACTCTCTCAATCCCGCCGGAATCACGCACAATAAACGGTTCACAAAAGCTGCCGGTATGCCGAAACAACTGAACAATATCTTTTGCCTGTCCGATCCCGATCTCCACCAGCAGCCACCCTCCCGGATTCAGGTGTTCAACAGCCGCAGGAATGAGTGACCGGTATATGTGAAGACCATCACCGCCGCCGTCCAGTGCGGCACGGGGGTCATAATCTCGCACTTCCTGATCCAGTGACTCGATATCCGCCGTAGGAATATATGGCGGATTTGATACGATCAGGTCAAAACAACGGCCGGCAACCGGAGCAAAAAGGGAACCCTGCAGAAATTCAATCGGTGCGCCATGTTTTTCGGCATTACGTCCGGCGACCGCCAACGCGGCCTCCGATATATCTGTTGCGGTAACAATCGCCTTGGGAAGCCGCTTCTGGAGAGAGACGGCAATACACCCGCTCCCTGTCCCGATATCCAGAATCGACCGGGCATCCGGATGCCGAGTTGCTGCCTCCGATACAAGAAGTTCGGTGTCATACCGCGGTATCAGGGTATCCGGAGTAACCTCGTAATCGAGTCCGAAGAACTCCTGGCTGCCCAGGATGTGCTGGAGCGGTTCGCGATTCGCCCTGCGGACAACCAGGGCTCGATATACCGCCAGTTCACCGGCATTCAAGGGCTTGTCATATTGCAGGTATAAACCGACCCGGTCAACTCCGGTGGCGGCACAGAGGAGCCACTCCGCTTCCAGACGGGCATTTGCCACTCCTTTGGACAGAAGAAATTCCTTGGTCCAGGCTAGTATTTTAAGGGTAGTCCAGATTTCCTGCGTAGTCATGTTTACTCCTGCTGGTTGATACTATCACTTATTCCCGGAATGACAAAGGGCGGTCTCATCAAGAGGCCGCCCTTTATTAATTACCACGTCGTGAGACAATCTATAGAAGCTTGACCGCCATCTGTGCATACTGAAGAATAAACGAAGGAACGATCCCCGGTATCAATGTACCGGCGGCGGCGATTATCAGCGCAAGAGTAACGGGCGCGGTCACCTTTATCCACTCAAACTCTTCCGTAGGCTCCTTCATGTACATGTAGACCATGATACGGAGGTAGTAGTACGCAGACGCAGCGCTGTTAAGCACACCGATGACCGCAAGCCAGATATATCCCTTCTGTACTGCTCCGGCAAACAGATAGAATTTGCCGACAAAACCGGCTGCGGGAGGCACTCCGGCAAGAGAGAACAGAAACAGGGTCATTGCAAGGGCCAGAATCGGACGTTTGAAGCCAAGGCCGGCAAGGTCGGAAACATTGCCGTTGGTTTCACCTTTTTTGGCAACCAGAATGATAATCGCAAAGGCTCCGATGTTCATAAAGGAGTAGGAGAGCATGTAAAACAGGATACCGGCTATACCGGTGCCGTTACCGGCGGCAAAACCGACCAGTGCATACCCTGCGTGGGCAATCGAGGAATAGGCAAGAACTCGCTTGATATTGTCCTGGCGCAGTGCCGTGATATTGCCGACCGTCATGGTCAACACTGCCAGAACCCAGAGTACCTGACTCCAATCGATCTGCAGCGTCGGAAGGGCAACCAGAAACAGACGGATAAGAGCGGCGAAACCGGCAGCCTTGGGACCTGCTGACATGAAAGCGGTCATAGGCGTCGGGGCACCTTCATAGACATCCGGTGTCCACATGTGAAACGGTGCTGCAGCAATTTTAAACGCAAAACCTGTCATCATCAGCAGCATACCGGCTACCAGCATGATATTGGCGGACGGAAGTGTCATCTGGCCGATTACTGAAGCAATCTTATAAAGACGGGTTGTGCCGGTTGCACCGTAGATAAGTGCCATGCCGTACAACATGAAGCCTGTGGAAAAGGAACCCAGAAGGAAATACTTGAGACCAGCTTCGTTGGACTTTTTGTTGCTCCTGTTGAACCCGGCAAGAACATAAAGGGTCACAGACATGACTTCAAGTCCAAGGAATATCGTCATGAGATCCGTACCGGATGCCATCAGCATCATGCCGACAACGGCGAACAGAATCAGCGGATAGAGCTCACCGTGATTGCACCCTTCACGCTCCATATAGCTGTCGGTAATCAGCACCGTTAATCCGGCAGCCACCAGAAAAGTCATCTTGAAGAAGGTTGCAAAATCATCAAGCACCACCGAACCGCTGAAACTCTCAACATGGCCGCCCCATCCGGCTCCTACGAGTATCGCCGTCGCAAGAATACCGAAGAAACTGATGTATGCCAGGTATGACTTCTGTCCGCCGGGTCTAAAAACATTGATCAGCAGAAGAGCCATGGCCAGCACGGAGAGAAATATCTCCGGTAGAATCGGCGTCATGTTGACGGCTGGAATTAAAATCATGTCCATCTAAAATATCCTCCGGTCGGATTGACTCGTTATTAGTTTACTTTGTATCGTGCGGATTAACAGCCGGTTCAGCGTGTGGTGCTGGAGCGGACTCCATGCCGGGGTGACCGGCCGGCATCTGCGGCTGCATACCCGGGTGGCCTTCAGGCATCTGCATCTGATCAGCTTTTGGAATCACCTGAGCATTTACCGATGCCACGCGAACCTGGGCAACGAGCTTCTTGACAGCAGGATCCATTTTATCGATGAAAGGCTTGGGATAAAGTCCCATGAAGAATATCATTACCAGCAGAGGAACCATGATCGTAATTTCACGGGCGTTCAGGTCAAGGAGCTTCTGATTTTTAGGGTTGTCAAGCTCTCCGAACATGACCCTCTGGAATACCCAGAGCATGTAGACAGCGGAGAGGATAACGCCGCTTGTTGCGATAACAGTCCACCAACGAAGCTGACTTTCAAAGGCACCGAGCAGAATCAGAAATTCACCGACGAAGCCGTTCGTGCCGGGCAAACCGACTGATGAGAAGGTGACAATCATGAATATCGTTGCAAAAATCGGCATCTGTTTTGACAAGCCACCGAAATCGGTGATCAGACGGGTGTGGCGACGCTCGTAAATAAAGCCGACGATAAGGAACAGTGCGCCGGTTGAGATGCCGTGGTTGATCATCTGCAGCATGCCGCCGGTGATACCCTCGACGTTGAAAGCGAATACACCGAGCATGACAAAACCGAGGTGGGCAACGGAGGAGTAGGCTACCAGCTTCTTGACATCTTCCTGCACCATTGCGACAAGTGCGGCATAGACAATACCGATAACCGCGAGTGTTGCAAGTAGCGGGGCAAACTTGTGAGCCGCCTCCGGGAACAGCGGTATGGCAAAGCGCACGTAACCGTAGGTACCCATTTTCAGAAGCACGGCTGCCAGGATAACCGAACCGGCCGTCGGTGCTTCAGTATGCGCATCAGGCAACCAGGTATGGAGCGGGAACATCGGCACCTTGATGGCAAACGCGAAAGCAAAGGCAAGAAAAAGCCAGATCTGTGTAGCCAGATCAAGTTTGAGACTGAAGAACTGCAGCAGGCCAAAATCGGTGATACCAGCCTGCATCCCCTTGAAATAAAGGAATATCAGGGCGACCAGCATCAGGAGCGAGCC
>JBAQPK010000190.1:0-2776 GCA_049305715.1 Desulfuromonadaceae bacterium
GTGATGTGAATCGTTACAAGGAACAGCGCTCAAAAGAAGTAGCCGTATCCGGTGGCGATAAAAATAAGCCTCTCGATAAAACAAATTTGAAAACCACCAGTAATGGAACCATCAATAGGGAGTTAGCCGTTCTATCTCACCTGTTCAATCAGGCGGTTGAATGGAAGTGGATTCAGTATAGACCGGCTAAAATTATGCTTCTGAAAGAGGAGCAGGGGCGGGAAAGCTACCTTACGAAAGAGCAGGTCGTATTGGTAAAGGAAATGGCTACTAAAGACGAAAATCCTCTTACATCCATGTTTATGATGGTTGGGCTTGATACTTCAATGAGGAAGTCAGAAATATTGGCTATACGGATTGAGCACATAGACCTTGCACTAAGAATAATATACATCCCCAATGTAGTAGGAGTAACTAAAACAGGTTCAAGAGAACAACCGATTACAAAGCGATTAGCAACATACTTGGAAGGTGCATTAGAGAAGTTACCCCCTGAGCAGGAATGGTTATTCCCTTCTACTAAATCAGCAACAGGACATATTACGAATATCGACAAGGCTTTCAGAAGGGTAGTTGCGGCGGCGGGTCTTGATCCCGCAGAGATTGTAAGGCACACTATGCGGCACACTGTTGTTACGCATTTGGTACAGGATGGAATAGACCTGCCAACAGTTATGAGGATTTCAGGGCACAAGACGCTTGCAATGGTTCAAAGGTATGCACACCAAAACGGAGAACATATACAGGCGGCAATGGATCGGTTGGAACGGAGACTTGATATTGCTGCTTAGGAGATTTGACCCAATTACACCAAAACTACACAGAGCAATAAAAGAGGGGTTAGCAAATGAATGCTAACCCCTTGATTTAAGTGGTGCCCAGGGACGGAATCGAACCGCCGACACGAGGATTTTCAATCCTCTGCTCTACCGACTGAGCTACCTGGGCAAAAGGATTTCCCTTATAACTCGTAAGCCCTATGGTGTCAACAGTAAAAGTTCGATAATTGCTATTCAGCTTTTTCCCGCTGCATCTTGAGCGGGACGTAGTTACAAAACGGTTCCTCTTCCATGTAGTCTCCATGCACCGCATCGGCCCGGGCGCGGCACCCCCCGCAGACGTTGAGATATTCGCACTGTCCGCATTTTCCCTTGTATGATTTGAAATCACGCAGGTCATTAAACAGTTCGGAGCTCTCCCATATTTCACGGAAAGGGGTCTGCTTAACATTGCCGGCGGTGCGGTGGAAATAAGAGCAGGGTTTTACATTGCCGAAACAGTCGATCAGGCAGATCGATTGTGCGGCAATACATCCTTTGCCTCCTCCGGTGGAGAAAGTCAGTGAGCGGCGCTCGAACGTGGTCCCCTCGGCCTTTGCTTTCTGCGGCACGATTCTGTAGTAATGGGGAGCGCAGGTTGGCCGCATCAGAATATCGTCCTCCATCCGTTCCTGATGATAGTGCCAGTCAAGAATTTCCTCGTAGTCCTCTTTCGAGATCAGCTCGCTCATGATATCTTCGCCGCGCCCGGTCGGGACGATCATGAACATGTACCAGGCTGTCGCTCCCAGCTCCTTTGCCTTCTTGAACGTGGCGGCAATATCGGTCTGGTTGCGTTTGGTAAAGGATGAATTAATCAAAAACTTCTGGCCGTTTCTCCGGAATATTTCTGCTGCCCGCACCACGCCATCAAATGAACCGGGAGACTGGCGGAAATTGTCGTGTACTTCAGCCGAAGAGCCGTCAAGCGACAGCGAAACCATCTTTATATCGGCCTGCTTCATCTTCTGGCAGATTTCATCGGTAACCAATGAGCCGTTGGTTGCCATGCACATCCGGAGGCCGATGGATGTACCGTACTCCGCCAGTTCAAAGATGTCGGGGCGGAGCAGCGGCTCCCCGCCGGAAAGTACAACAACCGGCTTGGAAAAGTCGGCAATGTCCTTGAGGAGTTTTTTTCCCTCTGCGGTGGTAAAGTCCCCTTCTGAAGAGGTCAGGTCGGAGGAACAGCGGCAGTGTACACAGTGCAGGTTGCATTTTTGCGTGGTTTCCCAGGCAATCCATTTCGGAACAAATTTTGTAGTCATAGAGCTCCCCTACCGTAATTCAGCGGTGATTATATTCATCGTAAACCAGACAAGCCCCATCAAGTTTCCCGGGTGGAGGCTGAAATAAAAATCGTACCTGAATGGCAGCGTAAACTCAAGAACATATTCCGCTGCATGCAGTCGCCGGAACAGGAGCCCGATAAACAAGCACTTGCAATCATACTGTACGTATAGTAGTATGACGCTCCCGCCGCCTTTAGCGGCGTTTTACGTACATTCACCCCCTCAAGGAGCACCAATTCATGTTGAGTATCATGCGCAAGCAAAAAGAATCGATTATCATCAAGATTGTCTTTGTTATCATTGTCCTTTCATTTGTGGGCACGATCTTTTTGGTGTGGGGGAAGGGCAGTGACGGGATGGGTGGCGGCACCGGGGGGTATGCAGCCAAGGTAAACGGCACGCGGATTTCTCTTGAGGAGTACCAGAACGCATATCAGCGGATTAGAAATATGTATCAGCAGATTTATGGCCAGTCGATTCCACCCGAGATGGAGAAGGTTCTGGGGTTGAAAAAAGTTGCACTTGACGGTCTGATTGACAACCTGCTGGCCATGAAAGAGGCCAAGAAACTTGGGATCAAGGTCTCAAAAGATGAGGTCGCCGCTTCCATAGAAGCGATGCCGATGTTTCAGAAGGACGGGAAATTCAATTTTGATCAATATCAGC
>JBAQPK010000191.1:0-3027 GCA_049305715.1 Desulfuromonadaceae bacterium
CTTTCATCGATGATTGACCCGTTTCAGATGAAAGGTATGCAGACAGCGGTAGAACGAGTGCTACGAGCCCGAAAAGAGAGTGAAACTGTCTGCGTCTACGGTGATTATGATGTCGACGGCATTACCGGCACGGCCTTGCTGGTTTCTTTCCTGCGACAGGCGGGGCTGACCTGCACCTATTTCATACCCAACCGTTTTGATGATGGATATGGTCTTAACGAGGATGCTCTTCAAAAGATTTTTGATTCGGGTGCTTCTCTGATTATCTCCGTTGATTGCGGGATCACAGCAGTGAAAGAAGCTGCCTTCTGCCAACTGGCCGGTGTTGATCTGATAATACTGGACCATCATACGCCGGCGGAGATGATTCCTGAGGCAACCGCGGTGGTAAACCCGCTGCAGCCGGGGTGCGCCTATCCGTTTAAAATGCTGGCCGGGGTCGGTGTCGCTTTTAACCTGCTGGTTGCGCTGCGCAGCCGCATGAGGCAGGATGGGCTGTTTTGTGCGGGTGATGAGCCGGATCTTCGGGATTGGCTCGATCTGGTCGCACTCGGGACAATCGCCGATGTGGTGCCGCTTGTTGGGCAAAATCGTACTTATGCATTCTTTGGCTTACAGAAGCTCGAAAGCAATCACAGACCGGGCATTGCAGCGCTTAAAAAAGTTGCCGGAATCTTGGAAACGGTTACCTGCGGACAGGTCGGATTCCGGCTGGCACCGCGCCTCAATGCAGCAGGTCGCATGGAGAGCGCGGTGCCGGGTGTTGAATTGCTGCTCGGTACGCGTATTGATGAGTGTTCCATGATTGCTGATGAACTGGATGCGGCAAATGCCGAGCGCCAAATGGTTGAACGGGACATTTTTGAAGAAGCTTCCGCTATCGTCGATGCCGGCGGCGCGTATCCCTCCTGCAAGAGTATCGTGCTCGCTTCCCGTGAATGGCATCAGGGGGTTATCGGCATCGTTGCCTCACGCCTGGTTGAACGCTATCATCGCCCGACTATCCTGATTGCGGTTGATGAACAGGGGGTAGCAAAAGGTTCCGGGAGGAGTATTCCCGGATTTCATCTGCTGGAGGCGCTAACCGCCTGCTCCGGTCACCTCGAACGTTTCGGGGGACACCGATATGCGGCCGGTGTCGGTCTGAAGACCGGAAATATTGACCGCTTTGCGGCGGCTTTTGAAACTGTAGCCGGTCAGATTCTGGGTGATAAGGAACTTGTGCCGACCCTTGATGTCGATGCGGACGTCCATCCGACCGAGGTGAATCTCGCCCTGGCAGATGAATTGAAGCGTGTGGAACCGTTTGGCGCCGGGAACCCGGAGCCGACTTTGATGCTGCGGAATGTTACGGTGGTGGAGCGCCGTATTGTCGGAGGCGGGCATCTCAAGCTGCGTGTATCGGCAGGGGGGCAGGTTTTTAACGCTATTGCGTTCCGACAGGCGGAATATCCGACGGACGGGGTGCTGGACATCGCCTTTTTTCCTGAAGCTAACCGCTGGAATAACACGACCACTTTGCAATTACGGATCAAAGCGATCCGAAAGGCTGAGGCATGATGCAGCGGAATGAGCGTTTTGACAGCGCCGACCGGATCATAAAAATAGGCTTCAGCGTCAATGCGGTATTGATGGTTATGAAGCTGTCAGCCGGCTACTGGGGGCATTCGGATGCCGTTTTTGCCGACGGTATCGAGAGTGCGTGCGATTTTGTCGCGATATTTGCAACCATGATGGCACTCAAGCTGGGTCGCCAGCCTTTTGATGCCAACCACCCCTACGGACATGGCCGTGCTGAAAGCCTTTCTGCGCTATTTGTTGCGCTGGTAATTTGTGTTACGGGCGGCTGGATTCTGTATGAAGCAGTTGTTACGGTCATCGCGGGAAACTTTAAATCACCCGGCTGGATCGCGGTTGCTGCCGCTGCCGCCACGATCGCTACCAAAGAGTGGCTTTACCGCTTCTCGACACGTACGGGTAAAAGGCTGGAAAGCCCGGCGCTGCTGGCCATTGCCAAAGATCACCGTAAAGATGCCGTCACCTCTGTTGCAACACTGATCGGTGTTATTAGCGCTTTTTTCGGGGTGGGGATTATGGACCCTCTGGCGGCCGGCCTGACCTCACTCTTTATCATGCATATCGGTTTCCAGACGTTTCGTGAAGCAGCCCACGATCTGATGGACGGGACAGCTCCGACGGATTTTATCGATGCTCTGCAGACTCTTGCAGAAAGTGTCGAGCAGGTCGAACATGTGCATGAAATACGGGCCCGTCGCTCCGGGCAGTACATGATAGTTGATCTGAAGCTGGAAATGGATCCGGACATGACGGTCAAGCAATCACATGATGTGGCAACCCGCGTCAAAAAACTTATTTTTGACCGCTATCCGGGGGTAGGGGATGTCATGATTCATATCAATCCGCACGACGAGGAACATGAGGATCTGATCCGGTTATGAGGCTGTGGCGTTTATTGATTTCACTTGAACTCTGCCTGGGGCTCCTGGCTCTGGTATGCGTCTGCATGGCGGCCGGGTCCTTCAACCTTTCCGGTGAATATGCCGCCGCCATCAACGGCATGCCGCTGCTGACGTGGCTGCGGGAGGTGCCGCTCCCGGTTTCGTGGTGGCTCTGGGTGACTGTTGTTCTCCTTGCGCTGCTGGCTCTCAACACGACCCTCTGCTCCGCGGAGACGCTCTGGTCGCGCTGGGGAAGGGGCGGTTGGACTGCACTCCTGGCACCGCAGCTGATTCATGCCGGTTTTCTGCTGATCGTCCTTGCCCACCTGCTGAGCGCGACCGGGGCGTCACACACCGCGCTGGAGGTAGGGGAAATGACCCTCGCCCGGCTGCCGGACGGCAGCAGGTTCGGGGTCGCATCCATATCGGTTGCCACGACACCGGAAGGAATGCCGACTGGCTTCAGCGGCGGACTGGTGCCGGATCTGAACAGACCTGCGGAGCGGGTTGTCATTTCGCCTAACCGCCCCTGGTTCTCCAATGGCTTCGGGGTGTACATCAAGCAGGC
>JBAQPK010000192.1:0-4338 GCA_049305715.1 Desulfuromonadaceae bacterium
GATGAGAGTTGCCGTTGACGCAATGGGCGGCGACAATGCGCCTGTTGTCGAAGTTGAAGGTGCTGTTGCCGCCTGTCGTGAATTCGGGTTGCCGGTGACGCTGGTCGGTGATCGTCTGCGCTTGGAGGCGGAACTTGCCAAACACGCGGTCAGCGGGCTTGATATTGACATCTTTCACGCGAGTGAAGTCGTCGGTATGCATGATTCCGCTTCAGATGCAATACGGAAGAAGCATGACTCTTCCGTACGCAAGGCATTCGAACTCGTCAAGAACGGTAAAGCGTGTGCGGCGGTAAGCGCCGGAAACTCCGGTGCGACCATGGCTTCCGGCATGTTTGTTCTGAAACGGATTAAAGGGATCGAGCGTCCGGCGATTGCCCAGCTGTTTCCCACCCTTAAAGGTCAGACGCTGGTTCTGGATGTAGGCGGCAACGTTGATTGCAAGCCGCTTCACCTCGTCCAATTTGCCATTATGGGAGAGGTCTATGCCCGTTATGCCATGGGTGTGCCCTCGCCGAGAGTAGGCCTCCTTTCCAATGGCGAAGAGGATTCAAAGGGGAATGAGCTGACCAGGGAAACAAACGCTGTCCTGCGCAAGACGTCTCTTGACTATTGCGGATATATCGAGGGGCGGGATGTTTTTGCCGGTGCTGTTGACGTAGTTGTTTGTGACGGCTTTGTCGGAAATATAGTCCTGAAACTTTCCGAGGGGTTGGCGGATGCCGCCGGCAGGATGCTGAAACGGGAGATCGTCAAGAGTTGGGTTTCCAAGATCGGCTATCTGTTTGTGCGTGGTGCATTCGGCCGTTTCAAAAAGATTGTCGACTATGCGGAATACGGCGGTGCGCCACTTCTGGGGATTAACGGTGTCGGCATGATCTGTCATGGCGGCTCCAACGTCAAAGCGATTAAAAACGCAATACGGTTTGCCCACGAGTACGCCAAAAGCGGCGTATCGGAGCATGTAGCTGAAAAATTATCTGAAAACCATTCGGTCTCGATACGAAGTGATAGTCTGCCTCCCACCACTGCATGAGTAATGGAGATTCAATCGTGAATGTCAGAATAACCGGAACCGGCTCTGCATTGCCCGGTAAAATTCTCACCAATGCCGAGCTTGAAACGTTGGTCGATACAAGTGATGATTGGATTACGACAAGAACCGGCATTAAAGAGCGGCGAATTGCCGCTGAAGGTGAATATACGTCTACCTTTGCTGCCGAGGCCGGCCGCCGTGCTCTGGCAATGGCCGGGGTCCAGCCTGAAGAGCTGGATCTGATCCTGATTAGTACAATCACTCCGGATTTCCCATTCCCCTCCACCGCTTGCATCGTTCAGGATCTTCTCGGTGCCAAAAATGCGACAGCTTTTGATCTTTCGGCAGCGTGTGCCGGCTTTATCTATGGGTTATCGGTTGCCGAAAAATATATTCGCTCGGGAGCTGCTAAAAAAGTCCTTGTTATCGGGTCAGAAACGTTGTCACGTATCGTAGACTGGAAGGATCGCAATACCTGCGTTCTTTTTGGAGACGGTGCCGGTGCAGTCGTCCTGGAAGCGTCAGATGGCGGGCATTCCCTCCTCTCAACACACACATTCAGTAACGGATCATATTGGAATCTTCTTTATCAGCCAGGGAGTGGCAGCCGTAATCCTGCGACCGACAGTCGTACGAGCGATGAAGGGCTCCTCTATATAACCATGGAAGGAAATGAGGTCTTTAAACATGCCGTACGCGACATGGAAGAGGCTGCAGTAAAAGCTCTGGAAGCCAACGGCCTGTCCCCAGCCGACATTTCTCTTCTGATACCCCATCAGGCGAATCGACGTATAATTGATGCAACGTCAAAGCGACTCGGGGTTGGTTCTGATCGATTGTTCACAAATCTTCACCGTTACGGCAACACTTCATCTGCTTCTATACCTATCGCTCTTGATGAGGTGAATCTTCAAGGTCTTCTAAAGTCTGACAGCAAGCTTCTGTTAGTGGCTTTCGGAGGAGGCTTTGCCTATGGATCAGCGCTGATTAACTGGTAGTCGAAGATAAACTCTTTCAAGCGAGGCCAGGATGTCTAAAACAGCATTTATTTTTCCCGGACAGGGTTCCCAGTATTCCGGCATGGGAAAGGAACTTGCGGATACGTTTACCGTTGTGCGTCACCTGTTTGAAGAGGCTGACGAAGCTCTCGGGTTCAAGCTGTCCTCTCTTTGTTTTGCAGGGAGCGACGCCGACCTCAAGCTGACCGCCAACACGCAGCCGGCGATCCTGACAGCAAGCATTGCGGTACTGAAGGCCGTTCAGCAGGAAACCGGCCTGAAGGCCGAATACGTGGCGGGCCATTCACTTGGTGAATACTCCGCTCTGGTCTGCTCGGGTGCACTCTCATTCGCTGATGCGGTCAGAACGGTGCGCGCCCGTGGCACATTCATGCAGGAAGCGGTTCCGGTCGGCACCGGAACGATGGCTGCCATGCTTGGTGTCGAGAGCGATGTTCTTGAAGATATCTGCCGTGAAGCCGCTGAAGGCGAGGTTGTTTCACCGGCCAATTTTAATTCGCCCGGACAGATTGTTATTGCCGGTTCGGTTGCAGCCGTTGCACGTGCCATTGACATCGCCAAGGGGCGCGGTTTTAGAAAAGCCATGCTGCTCCCGGTTAGTGCCCCCTTCCATTGCGCGTTGATGAAACCGGCTGCGGACCGTCTGGCTGAGGTTCTGGGCAGGATAACGGTGCACGATATGAATGTGCCGGTTGTTGCAAACGCCGATGCCGCACCGAACAGCGATAAGGAACGGGTGAGGCCTCTGCTCGTTGCGCAGGTCTGCTCACCCGTGTTGTGGGAACAGTCGGTGAACACCATGAGCGCCCTGGGTGTGACACGGTTTGTCGAACTTGGCCCGGGCAAAGTGTTGAGTGGACTGGTGAAAAGGATCAACAAGGAGGCTGTTCTGGCAAACATAGAAGATGTTGACGGGATAAAAACTTCCGGGGGGAATATATGATGAAAGGTCAAGTCGCTCTGGTAACCGGTGCTTCACGTGGTATCGGGCAGGCAATTTCCTTGAAGCTTGCTGCCGAAGGAGTTTTTGTTGTTGCAACGGCAACATCGGAAGCCGGCGCAGAGGCAACGGTTGCAGCGATTGTCGCCGGAGGAGGCGCCGGTCAGGCGGTTAAGCTTGATGTTACGAACTCTGCAGAAGTTGAGTCGCTTTTTAAAAAGATCATTTCCGAACAGGGAAGGCTTGATATACTGGTGAATAATGCCGGCATAACAAAAGACGGCCTTATGATGCGCATGAAGGACAGCGACTGGGATTCCGTGCTCGATACCAATCTTAAAGGATCGTTCAATTGTCTGCGTGAAGCATCCAAAATCATGACCAGGGCACGGTATGGGCGCGTGGTCAATATCAGTTCTGTCGTTGGCGAAATGGGCAATCCGGGCCAGGTAAACTATTGCGCCAGTAAGGCGGGGCTGTTCGGTTTGACAAAATCGGCGGCACGTGAACTGGCAAAGCGCAACATTACCGTCAATGCCGTGGCGCCCGGTTTTATTGAAACCGACATGACCACTGTTCTTCCTGAAAAGGGACGTGAAGCGCTTCTGCAGAATATTCCGATGGAGCGGCTCGGCTCGGTTGCCGATGTTGCCCATGCCGTCAATTTCCTGGTTTCTCCCCAGGCGGGCTATATTACCGGCCAGGTGCTGTCGGTAAATGGCGGAATGTACATGTAGTCTATTTGTAGAAATATCGATTGACTTTTAAAGCTTTCATGCTTAATTAAGCACACAAGCATTACACACGAAACCTGCAAGGGTTTAAAATCACACGGAGGTGAAAGATGTCTGATATCGCAAAGCGGGTAAAAGAAATTGTTGCAGAGCAACTTGGAGTTGAAGAAGCTCAGGTATTGACCGAGTCTTCTTTTATGGATGACCTTGGAGCCGATTCTCTTGATACGGTAGAGTTGGTTATGGCTCTTGAAGAAGAGTTCGATATCGAAATTCCTGACGAAGATGCCGAAAAAATTCAGACGGTGAATGATGCCATCGAATACATCACCGAGCACAGCTGAGATCACACAATCGGGGAGGGGCGCAAGCCCCTCTCTTTTCGTTCTGCCATAGCATACGTCACTCTTATATGGAGCTACTTATCATGAGAAGAGTTGTTATTACTGGTGTTGGAGCTGTTTCACCACTCGGATGCGGGAATGCCAAAAACTGGGATGCGCTTACGTCAGGTAAGTCCGGAATAGGTCTGATTACCCGTTTTGATACGAGTGATTTGTCGGTCAAGATTGCCGGTGAAGTTCCAGATTTCAATGCTGAAGAGTATAT
>JBAQPK010000193.1:0-1986 GCA_049305715.1 Desulfuromonadaceae bacterium
CGACCGGGGAGGGCTGGATATCTGGAACAGCCGGGAGTTCCGTTCCTATCGTGAGAATGTGCTCCGGCACGATTATCCGGTCTGCACCGGATGCAACAACTCTCCCTGCGACCTCGTCCGGAGCGAAAAGTTTGAACAGGATTGTTACGTCAATTCCGAGCCGTGCGGCAGCTGCCTCTGGAGTTCCGGTGTTTTCCGCTGCCTTGATTAAGGCGGGTTGACTGTGAATCTGACAAAAACAGGATCAATGAAAATTATTCCATAACAAGAGAGGTACTGACCAGATGTTTGAAGTAATCAGCAACGATATCCTGGCTCCCAATCTCCACCGTCTGGTTGTTCTGGCGCCGCGGGTGGCCCTGGCCCGCAAGGCGGGGCAGTTCGTCATCGTCCGGGCCGACCGGGGCGATGAGCGGATCCCGCTTACCATCGGCGATGCCGACCCGCTCTCCGGCACCATTACCCTCTTTATCCAGGCGATCGGTGCCTCCACCCGCAAGATCGTTGCGATCCCCCGGGGCGGCTTCATCCGCGATGTCGCCGGTCCGCTGGGCCAGCCGACCCACATCGAAAACCGGGGGCGGGTGGCCTGCGTCGGCGGCGGCGTCGGCACGGCGGTCCTCTATCCGCTGGTCAAGGCGCTGGCTGCGGCAGGTAATCAGGTGACCACCATCATCGGCGGCCGTTCCAGCCAGTATATTATCCTGGCCGATGAACTGGCGGCACTTTCGGAAACGGTTCTCATCACCACCGAGGACGGCAGCGTCGGGCGTAAAGGGTTTGTGACCGCCGAGCTGGACGACCTGATCGCCGATCCGGATCGCGCTCCCCAACTGGTGGTGGCGGTCGGCCCGGTGCCGATGATGCGGGCGGTGGCCGGGTTGACCCGACCCCACGGCACCCCGACGGTTGTCAGCCTGAATCCGGTCATGATCGACGGCACCGGCATGTGCGGCGGCTGCCGGGTAGTGGTCGGCGGGGCCGTAAAATTCGCCTGCGTGGACGGGCCCGAGTTCGATGGCCATCAGGTCGATTTCGATGGTCTCTCCGAACGCCTCACGACCTACCGCGGCTTCGAAGAGCAGGCCCGCCACGCCGCCACAGAATGCCGGCTGACCCTGGAGGCGCCGCTTCCCCGACTCAGCGTCAAGGAGCGTCTGGCCATCCCCCGGGTCCACATGCCCGAACGGGATCCCGGGGTCAGGAGCCGCAATTTCGAGGAGGTCAATCTCGGGCTCGACTACGAACAGGCGGTCCGGGAGGCGCAGCGCTGTATCCAGTGCAAGCACCGTCCCTGCGTGGCGGGGTGCCCGGTGGTGGTCTCCATCCCCGAATTCATCGCCGCCCTGGCCGCCGAGGACCTTCCCGCGGCCGCGGGGATCCTGCGGGGGGACAACGCCCTCCCGGCGGTCTGCGGCCGGGTCTGCCCCCAGGAAACCCAGTGCGAAGCACAGTGTGTGTGCGGCGTGAAAGGGGAGCCGGTTGCCATCGGCTACCTGGAGCGCTTCGTCGCCGACTGGGCGATGGCCAATGGGGCAGAACTTCCCCGCGAACAGATTCCGGCGGCCAGCGGCAGGCGGGTCGCCATTGTCGGTTGCGGCCCGGCCGGCCTGACGGCCGCCGGTGAACTGGCCCGCCAGGGGCACGCCGTCACGATCTTCGAGGCGCTCCATGACACGGGCGGCGTGCTCCGCTACGGCATTCCCGAATTCCGCCTTCCCAAGGAGATCATCGACGCCGAGGTGGCGCGCCTGATCGATCTGGGGGTGACCATCGAGTGCAACGTGATCATCGGCAAGACCATGACCCTGGACCAGCTTTCGAACGAATTCAGCGCCGTATTCATCGCCAACGGCGCCGGGCTGCCGACCATGCTCAATATTGCCGGAGAAAACCTGAAGGGTGTGTATTCGGCCAATGAGCTGCTGACCAGGGTCAACCTGATGGAGGCGGGACGCAATCCCGACTCCTCCACGCCGAGTATAT
>JBAQPK010000194.1:0-6461 GCA_049305715.1 Desulfuromonadaceae bacterium
GTCAAGGGGGGTCCAGTACCGCTGCTCCGGCAGGATCCGGCCGACAAAGCGCCTCTGGTTGTCAAAAACCTTGATGGAGGTATAGCCGGACGGGAGGAGGGGATAGGTTGCAACATCATCCACAGCCCGGGCTGATGAAAAAAGGGCCAAAGCCAGGGTCAGACCCAGCACGATGATATATGTTGACTTCCCCGGTTTGGAGAATAGATGGCAATACAAAATGGTTGTTTTCTCCTTCAGCAAAGATGGTGTCATGACCGACTGGTATCAACGCATGGTTGAGTAGTAACGCAAATACCCCGTGCTGCGGGGTATTTTACAATTGCTGCGGCTTCCTCGGAATCAAACGCGAATGTTCAGCGCCTCGGGGTTAGGGAGCCTGCTTCCCCATATCGTGGGGAACGATCACCTCGGAAGTCCCGGTGGTGCTGTTGCCCGCCTTGTCCGTAACGGCCACGGTAATCGTGTAACGCCGTCCGTCCAGGTCATTACCTTCGCGCCACGCCTCCAGCCGGACAGCGCCTCCGAAGCCGGAAACGGTGCCGCTATAGATTCCGTACTCATCATCAACCCGGATGACGGCAGAGGCAATACCGGACAGCTGATCTGCCGGTATGCCGTTAACCAGTACATCAACCATTTTGTGGTTGGGAGGCCAGAGTACATTCCGGTTCAACGACAGGGTGAGGGCGGGGGGGGTCTGATCTATATTCACGTCGAGTTTTTTGCCCTGTTCAACATTACCGGCATTGTCAACGGCGTAGTATGTGACTGTATGCGCGCCGTCGCTGCCGATGACCAGATGGGCGGCGGATCCGGCGGTGACGACCTCTGCGCTGTCATCCACGGAATAATGTATCTCCTTCACGCCGGAGCCTGAGTCGCTGGCTGCAAAGTCAACCGTCACCGGCGAAACGTGCCAGTCGTCCTGACCTGTGCCGGGCGCAAGGGATGGAACGGTCAGCGGCGGAACCTGGTCAACTTTGGCCAACCCGACTCCGAGCGGCCCGATGCCTGTCTGCAGGGTGGCAACCGGTTGGAGGGTTTTTGTGTCGATGATGCTCAGGGTGTTCGAGGAGTAATTCGAAACGTAGAGGAGCCTGCCGCTGGAATCAACGGCGACACCGTGGGGGTTGACTCCGACAGTGACGCTGTTTGTAGCTGTCGAGGTGGCGGTGTCGATGACCGACACGGTTCCGCTGGTGTAGTTGGTGACGTAGAGCGTGGCACCGTCGGGAGAAACGGCGATGTTGCGGGGGTTATAGCCAACCAGGATGCCGGCTGTGACCCCGCCTGCAGAGATGTCAACAACCGACACCGTGCCGGCGCCGTTGTTCGCGACGTACAGGGCTTTGCCGTCAGGGGACACGGCGAGCCCCTGGGGGGAGCGGCCTACGCTGATGGATGCAGTCCGTGCAAAGGTTGCCAGGTTGATGACGTCAACATAACTGGAAAACATCGAGCGGCTTACATACGCCATACTTCCCTCGGGATTGACGGCAATGCTGTGCGGGAAGGATACGGGGATCGCGGCAATCTGTTTTCGCTGTACGAGATCTATTTTGATGACCTGGCCGGTTTTCCGGCATACGGCAAGCGCTTCCGTACCGGACGGCAGTATGGCCAGAGAGGAAGGTGAACAGGCGACAGGAATCCGATCCTGGACAGTCCTGAGCCGGGGGTCTATGACCGTTATCTCGTTCGTGCTCAAACTTGACACATAGATGATGTCTCCGGCGGGAGAAGCTGCCACCTCCTGGGGAGCAACTCCGGCCGCTATATCCGTCTGCACCGCGTCCGCTGTGCCGTTCACCGGCGTGACGCTGTTGGAGAGCGAATTTGCAACGTAAATATCATCGGCATATGCAGAGCCGGATAGAAAGAGCGTCAACGAAATTACCGACAGAAACGTTTTCATGGTGTAGTCCCCCCAATAATTACCGGAAACATATCATACCGAAATAAAATAATAAAATGTTTGTTTCAGCCCGGCTCCACTTTGATCAGGGAAACCTCTGTCCCGTCTTCAGCGAGCGAAAGCTGACCAGTTTCCTCTGGTTCTCATCATACAGGTTCAGCCGCAGCGACCCCAGGCTCTTCCTTATGGTCAGAGGCTTGACAGCCTGCAGTTCCGGAACCGAATCGTAGCATTCCTGCAGCCGGTAGTTTGGAATGCCGGGGCGGACATGGTGGACGTGATGAATGCCGATGTTGCCCGTAATCCACTGCAGCAGCTTCGGCAGCCGGTAATACGAAGCCCCCTCCATGGCGGCCCGCCAGGGATCCCAATCTTCATGGCGCGCCCAGTAGACCCCTTCGAACTGATGCTGGTTGTAGAACAGCCAGATGCCGAGTGTTGCGGCCATGGTCAGCACCGGCAGCTGCACCAGAAGGTAGGTCCGGAAACCGATCGTCAGGGTTGCCGTAACGACAATTGCGGCGATTGCAAGGTTGGTCCAGATCACGCTGATGAAATCGATCTTCTTCGCCCCCGGCGAGGGATAGCGGTTGCGCAGCAGGAAGTAATAGAGCGGGCCGATGCCGAACATGATGAGAGGATGCCGGTACAACCGGTAGGCCAACCGCTTCAGCGGCGGCGCCTGCCGGTACTCCTCCACCGTCATGGTCGTTATATCCCCCATGCCGCGCCGGTCAAGGTCGCCGACGGAGATGTGATGCCCGGAGTGGCTACGCCGCCAGTCGTGAAACGCGGTAAACGCCAGGATGCCGCAGAGATACCCGACGTTCCTGTTCCACCGGGGCGAAGGGAGAAACGACCCGTGGGTGCAGTCGTGGAAAATGATGAAAACGCGTGTAAACAGAACGGTCGCCACCACCGCAAGGGCAAGGGTGATCCCGTAGTTGTAGCCATGGCGGACGGTCTGGACCATAAGGGCCAGGATGAGCAGATAGGGGATGAGTGCGAAGAGAAGCTGCCGGAGTGCGGCGCGGACGTCAGGTTGGGCGTACTGTGCGGTATTCTTGTACCACTCCGGCTTTTCGGCTTTTGCGATGATAAGCACTGGATTAAAGGACATACGAAGCCCCCGCCCTGGAATAGGACTACCTCCGGTCCCGATTATAGCAAAAACAGTGGGGAGCGCAACCGGTACGGCGGCAGGCGGCCAGCCTCCCTCTCGCCTTCAGGCAGCACGGGCGGACTAACGGCGCGGCACGTCCAGCAGCGGCAGGATGAATTTTTCAAAGATGACCTTTTGTTTGGCGGTCATCAGGTCGATGTCCCCTTCGTTATCGAGTAAAAATGTGCCGACGCCGATGACTGTTTTTGCAATATAGCCGGTCCCGGCAACACTTCTTTCGATTTCATCGCTTCGTTTGCTTATCAGGTTTTTCAGCTGTTTCAGGCTTACGTTCATATGATGTGTGCTCCAGCAAGTTATAGTGCGCATCCCGAGGCAGGGGGCGTTCCGGTTTGGGTGACGCCATTTTATACACTATCACGGGCAGAACATCCACCACCAATGAGCCGGCGGGTGCGGGGCGTCCGTTCTGCTTCCGCCGGCTAGCGGCTCTCCCCGGCAACCTGACCGACGGCGCCGACCGCGAGCGACCAGCCTTCCAGGCCGGAACTTCAACCAACCGGCCGAAAATTGGTCGCTCAGGCAAATATTTTTTTCTCAATCCCGTATCTCCCTGCCGGTGTATAATAAAAAATATGGAACTCCAATGAGGGGTGGAAAGGAGAGCGTGTCATGGCAAATCCGTTCGTACATGTAGAGTTGATGACCACCGATGTAGCCAAGGCGAAGGCATTTTATGGTGAATTGTTCGACTGGAAGCTGGAAGATCTGCCGGGGATGGACTACACCCTGATCGATGTGGGGGAAGGAACCGGCGGCGGTATGATGAAGACCAGCGATCCCGATTCACCCTCCGGCTGGCTGGCATACGTCCACGTGGATGATGCCGCCGTCGCCACCGAGAAGGCCCGAACTCTCGGAGCGTCGATTCGCAGGGAGGTCACCGAGATTCCCGGTGTCGGCTGGTTCAGCGTCATCACCGACCCGACCGGGGCAACACTGGCGCTGTGGCAGATGAACCCGGACTATCAGAAGTCTGCGGCGTGTGCATAAAGCAAAGCGGCAGGAGTTTCTCCTGCCGCACCTCGTAGCAATCGGGAAGTGTTACGTTGAGTTCATTCGTGCTGCTGCCGCTTCAGAACAATGGCGAGCTGGCAGCCTCGTATTGCTTCGTGTTCCTGTTCATCGCGGCGCAGGGGGGAGGCATCTGACGTCGATTCGCTGAGGAGCAGCGGCAAAGCTCCGGACCGCCCGCGATTCAAGCGGCACAATCCATGGCCGTACGACTGAAAACAGCAAGATTATCCAGTTGGACCTGACGCTTGTCCGGGTCTTCCTCAAGAGGAAGCCTGTCGACGAGAAAACCGACCTTTTCGAAATAGGCGATTCCTTCACCCAGAATCCGCCGGCATGAGTCTTCTCCCTCTGCAACGCAATCGGGAAGACAGATCAGCGACTCTTCGCTGGAATTCATCCGCCAGGCCACATACACCTGACATTTACCGCCTTCCGTTACCAGGCATACGAACCCATCGCATTTCTGTGGCCGATTTCCGGTCGGAGCCACATTGATCGTGTTGTAGGATCGATACACCTCGACGACATCGGTTGAAACGGAATACGGGATGCCTTTCAACGATTTATCCGGTAAAAAATCAATAGATCCGGTGGATTCAGCGGATCCGAATGGATCGGAAGAAAAGCTTGCCTGCTGACTGCCGAAAGAGAGCTCTTTCAGCTCATCCGCTTGAAGAGAGGAAACCTTGATGTCTGACTGTTCCAGAGGCATCCCGGTTGTCATAAATCCAGCAGCTTCAGAGGATCTGAACTGATCGGAAGAAACGCCTGCCCGTTGACTGACGATGGGGATTTCTTTCCGCTCATCCGCTTGAAGGGAGGAACCCTTGGAGTCTGACTGTTCCAGAGGCGTCCCGGTTGTCGATGCTATAACCGCACGCGCCTCGGCCAGCTGGCGGACCTCTTCCTTTAAAGCATGTAACTTTTTTATGGCCGCCTTGCGCTGCGACTGATTAACCTGCTGCTGCCGCTCGATTTCTCCATGTGCCTTTGTTTTAATGTCCGCCGCAATTTTTTCCAATAGCTGTTTCTCGGCGGTCAGGGAATCGACTCTTTTCTTCAGCGATTTTAGCTCGGCGGTGGCATTACGCTCAAGGGCCTCCATTTCCTGTAATGCGGATTCAATTTTTGCCTTCTCGGCGGACAAAGCCACGTTTGCCTCGGCAAGGGCCGCCCTCAAGATCTCTATCTCACCGGAATGCGCACGATCATGGCCAGCCAGTTCAGCCGTGAGCCTCTTTATTTCCGCCTTCAGACCAGCTGTTTCTGTTTTACGGGCAGCCGCGGCATCATCATTGTCTGCCCCCCTGTCGTGCAGGGCGGCCTCAAAAGCCTTTCGGGCTTCCTGAAGCTCGCGCCGGGCACCATCAATTTCGTCCCTGGACCTGGCAAGTTCCATCTCTCCGGATTTCAACTTTTCATTTATTACATCGCTTTCATGCATGGAGAGTTTCAGTTCCTTCCTGGCCTGTTTTACCTCTTCTTTGGCGGCTTTCAGGTTTTCCCTGGTACTTTTCAGCATGGTTTTAACACTGCCGAGCTCTTCCTGAAGCTGCTGTAACTCCTTTTCTGCATCAGGAAGAGGAAGGCGAACGCCCCCCCCTTCCTCTCGAAGGGCACCCTGCTCAACCTTTGAAGCCTGCTGAGCGGCAGTTGCCGCAATCAATTGCCCTCTGAGATCCTCCAACTCGGCTTTAAGCTCCATTTGCTCCCGGGACGCCTTCTGGATGATCTCCTTTTTCTCGGCGTTCAGGCTTTCCAAAGCCATTTTAGCGGTTTCAAGCTGCAGGTCCAGAGAAGGCTCCCGCATGACCCTGATGTCTTTCATGATCACTTCGCGGGTTGCCGTACTGAAACTGATATTGACCTCTTCCATCGTAAAGCCGATGTTTTCAAGAAAACCATGGGCTTCCAGCAAAAGCGCTTCCAGCTTGTTATTGTCGGGCTTGAACGGATCGGCGGTAAAAACAAGGTTGGATTTTAACTGCTGGTCATACAATGCCAGGTACACACGATGAAGGTTATATTCATTTACCACGCAGATAAATGCGTCACAGAGGTGCCCAAGGCAATAGTCTGAAGCCGGAACGACGGGATGGGTTGATCGATAGAGTGAAAGGAGATTTAACGCTTCAATCTTCAGAAAGCTTCTGGTGCGGTCAACAGTAAAGGTCATCGAAAATGCCTCCCTGCCTTTCCGGAGCGGGCTCCGG
Organism: Desulfuromonadaceae bacterium; assembly: GCA_049305715.1. Taxonomy (GTDB): domain Bacteria; phylum Desulfobacterota; class Desulfuromonadia; order Geobacterales; family Pseudopelobacteraceae; genus JACRCG01. Next base: position 6,332 of record JBAQPK010000194.1, read on the forward strand.
ATTGACAGAAACCTTTCAGCGCCAAAAAAAACGGGTGCCGAAACTGATATTTCGGCACCCGGCTGTCTCAGAGAGACCCTAAGCTATCCGTCCCGTCATCGCTGACGGTTTAGTCTTATCGCTTATCAGT
>JBAQPK010000195.1:0-15616 GCA_049305715.1 Desulfuromonadaceae bacterium
CAAAAACGGCAATGACCGCTATACCACCGATATCGTCGGGGACAGGATGCAGATGCTTTCCGCCAAGGGTGAGCGGAGCGGCGGCGAGTCATCATCATCTCAGAAATCCGGCGGCAGCTATGAAGAGCCCCCGTTTCAGGATGACGACATTCCGTTCTAGAGGATTACCGTTGATCATAATCCGACATTTTAAGCGTAACCATTTAGTGGTTGCGCTTTTTTTTACATATTTTATTTGGAGCCGGGAGCCGCTTCACCATAAAACACCGGGCCATTGCTCTCCTGACAGTTCTGGTAAAGATGCCGTTGAAAATGGCCGCGCTACATGATAGTAGCATATACGGATATACCGTAAGAGATCTCCGGGGAGAATACCATGAAGGTTCGTGATAGCGGCATGCCTGATGAAGAGATGTGGACCGGTTTTTTTGATCCGGCAAAGGTTCTGGCCATTTTCGGTCTCAACCGGGGTGTACAGGATCTGGTGGAGTTTGGTTGCGGCTATGGAACCTTTACCCTGGCCGCCGCCGTAATTGCCTCGGGAACCGTCCACGCCCTGGACATCGAACCGGAGATGGTGGATGTCGTCAGGCAAAAATGTGACGCAGCCGGCATCGCCAATGTACAGGCAGAGGTGCGCGATTTTGTGGCCGATGGTGCCGGACTGGACAATAACTCTATGGACGCGGCCCTGCTCTTCAATATTCTGCATCACGAAGAGCCGGTAGCCTTGATGAAGGAGGCGCTCCGCGTACTCAAGCCGGACGGCATGCTGGCGGTCATCCACTGGAACTACGACCCCACAACGCCGCGCGGTCCGGCAATGGAGATACGTCCGCGACCGGAACAGTGCATCGAATGGGGAAGAGAAGCCGGTTTCCGTTTCAACGGGCAAAACCGCTACGATCTGCCGCCTTACCACTACGGTTTGCTTTTCAGGAAGCCCGTTACCTGATGATCTCCCTGCTGCCCGTGAGGCGGCCGAGAACCATAAAAAAGTGACGACCGCCATTGCCACCATCCTCTCCGACATGGACGCCGAAATCGCCTCCCTCGAAACCAAGCTCACCAAAACCCGCCAACTCAAACAGGGCATAATGCACAACCTGCTTACCGAAGGATGAGATTGTATGATCCGAGCATGTTGAGTTCGCTGAACGGGACAATCAACATAATTTCAGGTCTATTTAGAGATAATTATTTATGGTACATCGAATAATGCATTGATTTTAAAGCTATGTTTGTGTTTAATTCGAATTATATTAATTCCTCTGTGTAAGAAAAGAATCGCCATGCCTACATTTAATCACCATGATCTGGAGTTACTCAACCCAGCGTTTGACTCGCCACTGGTCGACGTGTTGACCGAACTGGAGCACCTGCGCCGACTGCAACTGCGTGGCACAACCCCAGCACCGGTCTTTTTTCAGCTCAAAAATATCTTCCATATGCTGGAGAGCCTTGGTTCAGCCCGTATCGAGGGCAACCACACTACATTGGCTGATTATGTGGAAAGTAAGCTGGAAGGCAGTCGTCAGACTCCTACAGACCAATTACGTGAGATGGAAAATATCGAAAATGCTATGGCGTATGTCGAAGAGGGTGTTCAACCTGAAGATGGGCTGACAGAACATCTGGTTCGAGAGCTGCACGCCATAACGGTTAAAGATCTGGAGCGGGAAGGTGATGCTACACCGGGTTCTTACCGGCAAACAAATGTGAAAATAGCACAGTCTGAACACCTGCCCCCCGAATTCATACAAGTGCCACATTACATGCAGGAATTGGTGGGATTCATCAACGAGAAGCACCCGCCGAAATACGACCTGATCAAGGTGGCGATGGCACACCATCGTTTTGGCTGGATACATCCTTTCAAAAATGGCAATGGCCGAGTAGTCAGGCTTTTGACTTACGCCTTGTTGATCAAATACGGCTTCAACGTAAAAGCGGGGGGCAGAGTTCTGAACCCAACAGCGGTATTCTGCAATGATCGTGATAAATATTATGCCATGCTGGCACATGCCGATACCGGTACCAAGGTCGGTCTGGAGAGTTGGTGTATTTATGTGCTGCAAGGCATTCTTGATGAATTGCGCAAGGTGGATCAGCTTACAGATTTCGATTATTTGAGCGCCAGGATTCTTGCTCCCGCTCTTACTTATGCAAAGGAAAGGGAGCTTATAACTGCATCGGAAGAAAAGGTGTTGCAGATAACCGCAAAGAAAGGCGTGGCCAAATCCGCTGATCTGATAACCGCGATGTCCAATATGACATCCGCCCAACGCACATATCAGATAAAAAAACTTGTGGAGCGCAAAATGTTGCAACCTGTGAGAGAGGGGGCACGTCAATACACCATTGGTTTTAGCAACAGTTATCTGATGCGGGGAATTATTCGTGCTCTATCAAACGAGGGCTTCATTCCACCAACCCTGAATAAGGCCGACAGCTAGTAGAATGAAATAACGCTCTACTCAGAACCGTGCCGTCAAGCAGGGGATGACTCGGGGACGCCGTGCCATCTTTAACAATCTCAGACAGGTTGCATTTATCTGGTAGTCCGAGTGGCAAGGATGAGCTGAATCGGTCACCACTGGGGCGTGAAGAGTGGGGATATTGAACAAGGAACATTTTGGATCGTTCTCCCATGGGAGTTTTGTCTATGAATGCAGGGCCAGCCTTGCGGCCATTGCCGTTATTGCATTCCTCCTTGGTGTGGAGGCGGAGGCTCAAGACGCCAGCCCCGGCAGAAAACCCGCCAAGCCCCTCTGGGAGCTGGCCGTTGCGGCGGGCGGCAGCTATTCTCCGGATTATCCGGCTGCCGACAAGAATTCACTCCATGGGCTGGCCCTGCCGTATGTGATCTATCGTGGAGACATTTTACGCCTGGGAACGGACAGCATCGCTAAGGGTGTATTTATCGATACCGATTATACCGAACTCAATGTGAGTATGGCCGCTGCCTTTAATGCGAATTCCAACGACAATGATGCGCGGCGGGGGATGCCGGATCTGGATTATCTGGTTGAAATCGGCCCCCAGTTAAAGATCAGGTTTGGAGAATTCTGTGGCGGTAGGGCCGAATTGCAACTGCCCGTTCGCGCCGTATTGTCCACCGATTTCGGCAGGATCGATCACCGGGGGTATCTCTTCAATCCAAAATTCTCCTACGCGCGGGAGAACATTTTCAATTCCGGTATCGATATGAACAGCACCATCGGCTCCAGTTTTGCCACGGAAAAACTGCATACCTATTTTTACCGGGTCGAGCCGCGGTTTGCGACACCGGCCCGCCCTGCGTATGAAGCGGACGGCGGATATCTGGGGAGTGCGTTAACGGCCGGGCTCTCCTATGGCATCACGGACCGGTTGCGGGCCTATGTCGGAGGGCAGGCCGGCTATTACGGCGGCGCCGCGAATGAGAGCAGCCCCCTGTTTCGCCGCAAGGTAAATTCTTCCATTCATGCCGGCTTTACCTGGTCGATCTATCAAAGCGATACACGCGCCCTCTCCCATTGATACGTTGCCGGCGAAGGTTTATATGTGAATTCCCCGGCCGGGAAACCGGTTCAAACAGCACTATGTGATACAAATAGACGTTTTTATGTTATATACTGCAAAACAATCCGCGGTTTTTTTGTTCCGGTTTTTCCACTTTTTTGACCCCTTAACCCTTTAAACCGCCCAGGACGCTGCTATCAAAGAACTTGCCCTGCTCATACCGTATTTGACCTCGCTCCGCTGGCGATATGCCGGCGGAGCGCTGTTTCTTCTCCTTACCAACGCCTTTGCGCTGCTGATCCCCTGGTTCATGAAACTGGCGGTGGAGGCTCTTCAGCATCCACAGGCGGCGCGTTTCTCTCCATCCTCCTGCGCCCTGATTATTATTCTCCTTGCCGTTCTGCACTGCATCACCCGCATCTTTTCCCGGACGTTGATCCTGAACGCCGCCCGCATCATTGAATTCCAGATCCGCAACGACCTGTTCGGTCGCCTGACCCGGCTTGACCTCAGCTATTTTTCAAGCAGCCGGAGCGGGGACATCCTGTCCCGCTTTTCCAATGACCTGACCAACGTCCGGATGCTGGCCGGCTTTGGCTCAATGAGTGCCATCAACACGCTGCTGATTTATAGCGCCGCCGTGACGATGATGACCCGCATCCATCCTTGGCTCACATTCTGGGCGATTCTCCCCTTCCCGCTGATGGTGCTGATTGTCAAAAAAATCTCCCATCGTCTCTTTCACCGTTCTCTCCAGGCCCAGGAGGAGTTGGCACACCTGTCCAGCCAGGCCGAGGAAACGGTTTCCGCGGTACGACTGATCAAGTCCTACTGCCGGGAGGAATATTTTCAGGAGGAATTCGGGAAAACCGCCGCGCGCTATCTCAAACATAACCTGCGGCTGGCGCGCCTGCGCGGCCTTATCATCCCGGTCATGGCCGCTGCCACCGGGTCGGGAACCCTCATCGTTCTGTTCATGGGTGGCCGGCTGGTCATAACCGGCGTCATAACGCTGGGAGACTTCGTCGCTTTCAGCGGCTATCTGGCGATGCTGGTCTGGCCGACAGCCGTACTGGGCTGGATTCTGACCCTGGCGCAGCGAGGAGCCGCCTCGATGTCCCGGCTGGTCGCAATCCTGGGAGCCGAGCCGGCGGTGTTCGACCATCCTGACGCACAACCGGTGGACACCCTGCGGCAGGGGATCGAGGCGCGGAATCTCCGCTTCAGCTATGGCAACACTGACATTATCGGGGGGATTTCTTTTCAGATCCGGGCGGGAGAAACGGTAGGAATCACCGGAGAGGTCGGGAGCGGCAAAACCACCCTGCTGCGCCTGATCGCGCGGCTGCTTCCGGTTCCGGAGGGGATGCTCTTCGTTGACGGGCGGGAGATCAACACGGTAACCATCACCAGCCTGCGCCGCCTGATCGGATACGTTCCGCAGGAGACGTTCCTGTTTTCGCGGAGTGTTGCCGACAATATCAGCTACGGAATTGCCGGTGACCATACCGCAGAGTCATTGACAATAGCGGCAAGTCAGGCCGGATTTCTTGAGGATGTGGAATCGTTCCCCGACACGTTTGAGACACAGGTCGGAGAAAAAGGGGTGACACTTTCCGGCGGCCAGAAACAACGGCTGGCAATCGCCCGGGCCGTTGCCGGCAACCCGCCGATTCTGCTGCTGGATGATCCGCTCTCCGCCGTAGACGCCGGGCGCGAGGAGGAGATCCTCAACGAACTGGGGAAATTCTATGCCGGCAGGACCGTGCTGATCGTGTCGCAGAGGGTTTCGGCCTTCCGCGACTGCGACCGGATCATCGTCCTGAAAGAAGGAATGATTGCCGAAGAAGGCCCCCCCGCCGAACTGTTCCGGCAGGGGGGGCTCTACGCGGAAATATGTCGCCGGCAGCAGCAAAGCCGGGGGATCATATAACCGTTCAGATCCCGGTCCCGCCGTCATCGGCCACCCTGTTCCCGGTCAGCATGCCCCGCTTGAAGATCAGGATGCTTATCCCTTCCGCGGTTCGATCGAATTCGAATGACAGCGAGTTTTCGTAAGCCAGCAGAGCCACCGCCTCCAGTTGATCAAAACCCCGCAAACGGAAGAGAATGCGGTTCCCCTTGCCGAGATAGCCCAGGAAGCTGCTTGATACATCGAATTCAACCGGCCCCCATTCACCGGTCAGATCAACCACGCTTACCCCCGGGCTGCTGACGGAGGCTTCACTCAGGCTGACACGCCGGGGGTGGCCGCCGCTTGTGCCTGGCTGGTCCTGAACCTGTGCCGCCTGCGGTTCCAGAGGGGCCGGCGAGATCACCATGCCCGCGGCCACTGTGGCGTTGGAGAAGCGGTCGATCAGGATAAAGCTGCCGGTATCCCGGTTCAGCTTGTAGGGGTCGAAAGAGATCGGACGGTCAAGTTCCAGGCCGGCAACGCCGATTTCGTTCAGCCCCAGAGTCGGCACCCGCTTCTGCTCGAGAGTATTGACGTCCACCGCATACTGCACGGTGGTCACCCGGCCCGGCGTCACGGCGGTTGCCGTTTTGACCAGGTAGATCTGCCCCGGCTGCAGCGGCTCGTCATGCATCCAGACCAGGTGGGCCTCCAGGTGCCGGGCATGGATCGGCGGTGCGTCAGGGGCGGTCAGCATGTCCCCCCGGCTGATATCGATCTCGTCCTCCAGGGTCAGGGTCACGGCCTGGCCGGCGGTTGCCTCGGGCAGGTCGCCGTTCATCGTGACGATGCGCGTGACCCGGCTGGTGCGCCCGCTTGCTGCGACCCGCAGCTCGTCCCCCGGACGGATGGTTCCCGCGGCGATGGTGCCGCAGAAACCACGGAAGTCGAGATGGGGACGGTTCACCCACTGTACCGGCAGACGGAACGGCTGGTGCCGGTTGTCGCCTTCGAGCTGAACGGTTTCCAGATACTCCATCAGGGTGGGCCCCTTGTACCATGGGGTGTTGGCGCTGGCTTCGATCATGTTGTCGCCGTTCAGGGCCGAGAGGGGGATGGCCGTGATCGAGGTAAAACCAAGCGGGGCGGCGAACTGCCGATAGTCGTCCACGATCGCGCTGAAGCGTTCGGCGTCGAAATCAATCAGGTCCATCTTGTTGATCGCCAGCACCACGCTGCGGATGCCGACCAGCGAAACAAGAAAGCTGTGGCGCCTGGTCTGGGTCAGCAGCCCCTTGCGGGCATCCACCAGGATCACCGCGACCTGGGCCGTCGAGGCGCCGGTAACCATGTTACGGGTATACTGCTCGTGGCCGGGGGTGTCGGCGACGATGAACTTGCGCTTGTCCGTGGAGAAGTAACGGTAGGCTACATCGATGGTAATCCCCTGCTCCCGCTCCGCCTGCAGGCCGTCCATGAGCAGGGCATAGTCGATTGCGCCCCCCTGGGTACCGACTTTTTTGCTGTCCGCCTCCAGGGAGGCCAGCTGGTCCTCGAACACCATCTTCGAATCCCACAGCAGCCGCCCGATCAGGGTACTCTTGCCGTCATCGACACTGCCGCAGGTGATGAAGCGGAGCAGCGACTTCTCTTCCTGACTTTTGAGATAGGCGAGGATATCTGCTTCGATAAGTTCGGATTGGTGAGCCATTAGAAATATCCCTCCTGCTTCTTCTTTTCCATCGATCCCGCCGAGTCATGGTCGATCATGCGACCCTGCCGCTCCGAGGTACGGGTCAGCAGCATCTCCTGAATGATACGGGGGAGAGTGTCCGCCTCCGATTCGACGGCGGCGGTCAGGGGATAGCACCCCAGGGTGCGGAAACGGACCGATTTGTACTGCACCGTCTCCCCTTCCTGCAGTTCCAGCCGGTCATCGTCCACCATGATCAGCATGCCGTCCCGTTCCACCACGGGCCGCACCGCGGCATAGTAGAGCGGCACGATCGGTATATTCTCCAGGTGGATGTACTGCCAGACATCCAACTCGGTCCAGTTGGAAATCGGGAAGACCCGGATGCTTTCTCCCGGCTTGACCCGGGTGTTGTACAGGTTCCACAGCTCAGGGCGCTGGTTCTTGGGGTCCCAGCGGTGGTTGGCGCTGCGAAAGGAGAAGATCCGCTCCTTGGCCCGGGATTTCTCCTCGTCACGGCGGGCTCCGCCGAAAGCGGCATCGAACTTGTACTTGTCCAGCGCCTGCTTCAGCCCCTCGGTCTTCATCACGTCGGTATAGAGCGCCGAACCGTGCGTAAAGGGCGAGATTCCCCGGCTTACCCCCTCCTCGTTCACATGCACGATCAGGTCAAGGCCGCATTCGGCGGCCATCTTGTCCCGGAACTCGATCATCTCGCGGAACTTCCAGGTGGTGTCCACATGCAGCAGCGGAAAGGGGGGAGGCGCCGGGTAAAAGGCCTTGCGGGCCAAGTGCAGCATGACCGCCGAATCCTTGCCGATGGAGTAGAGCATGACCGGGTTTTCGAATTCGGCCACCACCTCGCGGAGGATATGGATGCTTTCGGCTTCAAGCTGCTGCAGATGGGTCAGATTCAGACTCATATGGTTACCTCGTTGTCTTTTGTTAAATACAATTGAACGTTAGAAAAATATAGAACACAGAACAAACGGAAAAAACAGGAAGAACCGGTTTTTCGGAAATCTGAATAAGATCCGCCGTTATCCGACTCTCCCGTTTTTTCCGCGTTCTATTGCTTTTTGATTTGGTTCAACGTCTATGCAGCCCGCATTCCTTGTTCTCCGGGTTCTCCCACCACCATCTCCCCGCCCGGGCATCCTCGCCCGGCTGCACCGCCCTCGTGCAGGGGGCGCAGCCGATGGAGCGGTACCCCTGGCTGTAGAGACGGTTCTTCGGCAGATGATGCTCTTCGGTGTAGCTGTTCAGCTGCTCCTCGCTCCAGTCGATGAGCGGGTTGATCTTGAGGATGCCGCCGTTCAGCGCGTCCAGTTCGATCGCTTTCAGGTCACTCCGGGTGACGCTCTGCTCGCGGCGCATGCCGGTTACCCAGCCGTTCAGACCCTTCAAAGCCCGTGACAGCGGCTCCACCTTGCGAATGCCGCAACAGGCGTGGCGTTTGTCAAGCGATTCGCGAAAAGAGAACAGCCCCTCGGCCCGCTCCAGCTTCTCCACCTCCCCATGCCTGGGGAAGTACCAGTCGATCTTCAGCCGGTAGCGTTCGGTCAGGGCATCGGCGACTTCATAGGTCTCTTCGTTCAGCCGGCCGGTATCCAGGGCAAAGACGCCCAGAGTCAGCCCTGCCCTATGGGCGATATCGATGATCGCCACGTCCTCCAGCGAGAAGGAGCAGGCCAGCGAGACGGGGCCGCCCGCCGCTTCGATGCCGGCCGTGAGGATTTCCTGTGGTGTCGCGTTGTTCGCGAGTTGTGGGAGACTCTTGTTCATGGTAACTCCAATCAGATTTTTAATCCCAGCAGCGGCCAGATGAACCATGCAGATCCCAGGAAGAGCAACCAGGAGATACCCATGACCACGACCCCGGGAACAATCATGTCGCGGCTCTTCAGATAGCCTGAACCGAAGACGATGGCGGTAGCAGGGGTTCCCATGGGGAGGCAATAGGCCAGGCCGGCAGGGAGGGCGATGGACAGGGTCATGACCCGCGGATCTATCCCCAGGCCGGCGGCGAGGCTCAGACCGATCGGCATCAGGATGGCGATCACCGCGGCATTGCTGATGCATTCCGTCAAAAGAATCGCCACCAGAGAGATCAGGGCAACAATCACGAACGGAGACATCGGAAAGGCTGTCAACCCCTTGTTGGCCAGCCAGAGGGCAGCGCCGGTCTTCTCCATGGCACTTGCCAGAGCTATGGAGCAGCCGTACATGAGGATGATTCCCCAGTTAACGTACTCCTCGATCTTCTGCCAGGTAACGACACGAAATGTGAACAGGACGGCCGTTCCCAGGATGGCTATGGCGGCCAGCCCCAGTTGTCTGCCGAAGAATACCCATCCTCCGATGGTGGCGATCATGACCAGGGCGGTGATGATTTCGTCATAGCTGATCTTGCCGACCTCCAGCCTTTTGCGGTTGAGAACGCGAATGCCGTCTTCAACGCTGGCCAGGTCCGGTGGAAAAAAGGAGATCAGCAGGGTAAAACCAATGGCCAGGAGCGGCAGAACAATCATGATCGCCGCCATGGTCCAGTCAAAAAAAACGATGTCGATTCCGGCGATTTCCCGCAGCATTCCAACGGCCAGCGGCGCCCTGGCCCCGCCCAGGAAGGTGGCGATACCGCCGATAATGCACCCCCATGCGATGGACATGAAGAGCAGTTTGGCATAGTTGCTCTTGCCCGGCTTCAGCCCGAGGCTTGAGGCGATCTCCACCACGACCGGGAAGAGCATCGCGGCCACGGCATGCTCACTCATGCAGAAGGATAATCCGGCGGCGAGCAGGAAGACGGTCAGGGCAAGACGCCTCGGCGTGCTGCCGTACCGGACCAGCATGGCGCGCGCCAGGCGGGCGGAAAGGCCGGTGCCGGCCATGGCGGCACCCAGGATAAATGCACCCAGAATAAAAAATACCGCCTCATTGCCAAAAAGCGCGTAGGTCTGTTTGGCAGGCAGGATACCGGCCAGCGGCAGCATGACCATGGAGAGCAGGGCGGTCACCGCAATCGGCAGTAATCCGGAGACCCAGAGAACAATCGTGACGCCGAACAGCACCAGCGAGTGATAACCGGCCTCCGTGAGCCCGGCCGGCGGTGTCAGCTGGTACGCAATAACCGTCAACAGCACCAGACCGGCCAGTAACTGATACCGCAGGGTACGATCCATCACGATCATCCAGATGGGGCGCGTGTCGATCTTGAGCGGCTTGTCTAGCGATATGGTTTCCATCTACAGTCCCGCCGATTCAAATGACCCCACGGCGCCGCTCGTACGGAGGTGCCGCCGTATATCCGATGTCGCCAGGATCCGGCGATCCTGGAACTTTTCGATGGCATCCCTCAAAAATCCGGAGGATGTACTGAATTCGAAAGGCGTTGTCAGGCGCAGGAGCGGCATGATCGGCTTGAGCGGCACCCGGTGCCGGTGCCACTCCGCGGCCAAGTGCAGAAACAGGTCGCCGCTTTCCGCGGGATTCCAGACATTCCCTCCCCCCCCAAGTACGAGCAGCGGGATGACCCCGTGGCCCAGCAGTTCATCGATGACAGTCCGCACCACCTGCGGCGACGCACCATCGGCAATGATCGATGAAGCGATCGACCAGCGGGTAAAGGTGGCCGCTGCAGCGCCGAATGTTTCCCGCCACTTCTCGCCGGCGCCATCGGAAGCGGCGGCAGGATAGCTGCCGTAGGCCAGTTGGGGGATATCCAGGACATCGAGGCCGGCCAGGTAGACCTGTTCAATCCGGGATGCTGATAGCTGATAGCCGATCTGTCCCATCAGCCGGATCGAAAAATTACGCTTGATCTGGCGGACCATCTCAAGATTCTGTTCAAACTCCCCGGCATTTCCGAAGGTAACGTGGAATAAATCGGTGGCTTCCAGGCAATAGCTTTCGTACATGGTTTCCAGGGTGCTGTAGACCGGCAGGTTTCCACCGATCAAAAAAACGCTCCCTTCGCGACGCAGTTCAGACGGGCTCGCGTAATTGAGTGGCGTATCATGCAGGTTGTTCAGCCTATGTGGATCAATGGCGCGGATCATGTTTTACCCGATTTCACTCACCTTGCCGTACAGCTCATCCAGAGTCAGGGAGCGCTCTACAGCAGTTCCCAGCCCCCCATCGCCCAAGCGATACAGGTCAAAGCGGGGGGTGCGTTCACCGTTTTCCCCCTTCACCAGGGTTGAACTGACAATCCCGACATCCGCAAGCTGCGGTTGTGTACAGGAGTTGGGGCAGCCGGAGAGGGCCCAACTCAGCTTCTGGCCCAGCGCTCCGATGTGCCCCGCAAGCCCGCTAGCCACGTCGCGCGTCGCCGCCAGACCCATTTGGCATTCATGGCTGCCAGGGCAGACACGCAGGGCGTTTGTGGCACCTGCCGGGGTCAGGCCGGTTGACTGCTGTAAACCCTTCAGCTCTGCAGCGGCTTCGATCCCGGGCAACAGCAGGGCGATATCCTGATTGGCGGTCACCATCAGCACACCGTCGGCGTGCCGTTCGGCAGCATCGGCAACCAGTTCGAACTGGAGAGCGGTCAGATTACCGGCAAACACCGGCAGCTCAAGGCGCTCCCGTCCTGCCGGCGCAGTGACGAGACCTTCCGGCAGTCCGCTGGAAACAGGAATTACTTCATTATATACCGCTTCGGATTCGATCAGCTGACGCAACTTCGCTTCGCCAAATTCTTTGGCCAGAAATTTAAGGCGCTTCGGAGGTGGAGCGTGAGTGGCATACACCGAAACAACCGCCTCAATAACCGGGATGATCCGCTCTTCCGCAACACCTTCAGCAAGCAGGAATCCCGGGCGAGGCTCCCGGCCGAGTCCACCGGCAATCCAGACGTCATAGCTCCCACGCCCCTCATCAAGGCCGGCTAAAACAAGCCCGACATCCTGAATCAGATGCCTCCCGCCATCGGCATCGGACTCGATGCCGATCTTGAATTTCTTCGGCAGACGCTCGAAACGCGGGTTGCCGGTGAAGTGACGATGCATGCGCCGGGCGAGTGATTCGAGAGCCGGAAAACCGAGGGCTCCCTGGCTGCCGCAGGTGATGCCGCGGACGGCTCCCCCGCAGGCACCGCGCGATGTAAGCCCGGACTTGGCCAGTTCGCGCTTTACCTGCGGCAGATCTTCTTCCTTCAGCCAATGGATCTCGATGCTGCCGCGCGTGGTCAGGTGGATCGTACCGCGACCAAAGCGCGAGGAGATCGCTGCAACGGCGCGGGCCTGACTGGCGGAGATGACTCCTGCCGCCAGCTTGACCCGCTGCATGTAGAAGCCTTCCTGGCGCTGTTTGTAAATACCGTCGAGACGGTAGTCGGGTCCGGCTTTGCTCATTGATCAGATCCCCTCGAAGAGTGCCGTTGACAGGTAGCGCTCCGCTCCGTCCGGCAGGATCACGACGATGGTCTTGCCGGCAAATTCATCCAGCTGCCCGAGCCGTACCGCCGCGGCTACCGCAGCTCCGCAGGAGATGCCAACCAGCAGTCCTTCTTCCCTGGCCAGACGTTTGGCAAATTCAATCGCGTCGGCACTCACCACCTGCTCGACGCGGTCGATAATGGAGAGGTCGAGGGTGCCCGGGATAAATCCGGCGCCAATCCCCTGGATTTTATGCGGAGCCGGCTGAATGGGCTGACCGGCCAGATGCTGAGTGATGACCGGGCTTTCTTTCGGCTCGACCGCAACCGAGATGATTTTCTTTCCCCTGGTGTTTTTTATGTAGCGGGAAACCCCGGTGATGGTCCCGCCGGTGCCGACCCCTGCCACCAGTACATCAATGGCGCCATCGGTGTCGTCCCAGATTTCAGGACCGGTCGTCTTTTCATGTATTTCCGGGTTTGCCGGGTTTTCAAACTGCTGCGGCAGGAAATATTTTTCCGGTTCGGCTGCCGCGATCTCTTCGGCGCGGCTGATAGCTCCCTTCATCCCTTCGGCGCCGGGGGTCAGGATCAGGTTGGCGCCCAGTGCGGCCAGCACGCGGCGACGTTCAATACTCATCGTTTCGGGCATGGTCAGGGTCAGCTTGTAGCCGCGGGCAGCGGCAACATACGCCAGAGCGATGCCCGTGTTCCCGGAAGTCGGCTCGATGATCTCGACGCCAGGCTTCAGAACGCCGCGCTTCTCGGCATCCCAGATCATGTTGGCGCCGATGCGGCATTTGACCGAATACGCCGGATTTCGCCCCTCGACTTTTGCCAGGATTGTCGCTTTTGAGTTGCCTACGATATGGTTCAGTTTCACCAGGGGGGTGTTGCCGATCGACTGCGAGTTGTCTGCATAAATCTTGCTCATGTCTTTTCTCCTTTCGCATTTACCTACGTCTAGTGATTAAAGGTAATTGTGACAAAAAACTAAATGTTGATATTCATATTATTCAGATTTTTTTGGCGGGTGGCATCATTTTCTTGATCATACCGGCACGTGATGTGAGTTCAAGGACTGATCTATCGACTTCCCACCATCACCCGCCACCAGGCGGTGCAACATGCAGGGTCACTGGCAGCCCCCGGTCAATCTCATGCTTCAGTATGCCACCATTCCTCAGAGCGACAAGAAATGTTTCAAAAAACTTCCGGGTAAAATTCTTTTCTTTCGCGCGCCCCGAGCCGGGAATCGGACCACCCGTGGAGGGTGTTGCCGGATAGTCGGGATTCTTGAGCTGACATTCATGTTTTTTAAAGTAATGTCTAGTAGATCTATAGTCATATATGAAGCTGCTGATGTCAAGGATATTATTTGTATGGGACCTGGGACAACTTGCTGAAATATTCCCGGAGACTGCACAATACAAATATTCTGCTATAATGTTATTGGTTGAGAGTTGTGCAGAAACAGCAGCACGATTAAGGAGAGCGTATGAAAGCGTTAACAACCACATTGCGCAGGATGACCGTGATTATCATCACCTTGCTCGTAATGCCGTGCGGGATTATGGCTCAGGACACGGATGATTCCGGCCAGTCGTACAGATTCAGCAAGGAAGAGCTCACTCAGATGCTTGCACCGATTGCGCTCTATCCCGATGCCCTCACGGCCCAGATCCTGATGGCATCCACCTATCCGCTGGAAGTGGTTGAGGCGGATCGCTGGATAAAAAAGAACCGGCAGCTTAAGGGTGATGACCTGGACAGCGCCCTGCAAAGCAAAGATTGGGATCCCAGCGTCAAATCGATATGCCATTTTCCCGATCTCCTCAATTCCATGAGTGAGAAGCTCGACCAGACCAGAAAGCTGGGTGATGCCTTCCTGGAGCAAGAGGAGGAGGTTATGGCCACCATTCAGGAACTCCGCGGCAAGGCCATTGCCCAGGGCAATCTCAAGACAACCGGCGAGCAGAAGGTGATCGTTGAGGATGAAATTGTTACGATCGAGCCGGTCAATCCGGAGGTCATTTACGTGCCGGTCTACGATCCGGCTTACGTGTACGGACCGTGGTGGTATCCTGCCTATCCGCCCTTTTACTGGTACTATCCGGCAGGTTATTACGGCGGAATCTACATCGGCTTCAGCCCCGGTATATACTTCGGATTCAATGCCTTCACCTGGGCCTGGTTTGACTGGTCATATCGTCGTGTTCACCTCGACCTCACCAGGACCAGATACTTCAACCGCTATTACGACAGACGCGGTGCCACCGGAACTGTCTGGACACACAGCCCCGAACACCGCAGAGGAGTCGCCTACCGTGACCTGAGAACGAGTGACCGTTTCGGATCGAGGGTCCCAAGGATATCTTCATCCCCCATCCCGGAACTACGGGGCTATCCGGGGGGGCGCATAGAACGGCAGGGAGTACAACCATCCCTGACTTCTCCGCAGCGCGGAGTGATACAAAGTGCCCCGCAAACACCGCCGGTGCGGAGATCTCCTGCAACAGTGCCGCGAACCTCGGATATCCGCCGGGAAGGCTCCGTAGCGCCGACTGTGCAGCCCGGAAGCAAGCGGTCACCTGCGGTGGTACGGGATACTCCTTTCAGTGGTATCGGCAGAGGAAGTTCCGAGCGCAGGGCTGGTGAGCGCGGCGGGATCAGCAACCGCAGCGACGGCATAGGACAAAGGCCGGGTGGTTTTTCCGGCGGCCAGATGCTACAGCGCAGGGGAAGCGGCGGTTCATGGGGCGGAGGGCAGGAGCGCGGTTCTCGCAGATAACGGCAGCGTCTGGCCGGATCTTAAATGATACCTATCAGGGGAAAAAACATGAATATATCACTATTTAATGCGATCATCAGAATGTTTTGGCAGGTCGTGCTGGCCGGCGTTGCCGTCGTGGTTCTCTCCGTTTCCGCCTCAGTCCCGGATTGCGTGGCAATGGAGGTGCGGCAGAAGCTGTTTCCGTCACCCGATCAGGCGGCACAGGCGCTCGTTACCGCAGCCAAAACAGATGATTTGGCAACCATGCAGGCCATCCTCGGTCCCGGCAGCAAGGAGTTGATCTTTTCGGGTGACAGCGTGGCAGACAATGCGGGGCGTGACAAATTCGTCGCTTCCTATGAACAGAAGCATTCT
>JBAQPK010000196.1:0-4079 GCA_049305715.1 Desulfuromonadaceae bacterium
TGGCATCCACGGTGCCACGTTCTCCTCCGAAGAGCTGAATGAAAATTCGCCGGTAACAGCGGTGCAGATCGGCGATCCGATTACCCAGAAGCGGATGTTCGATTTTCTGATCCGCGCCCGCGACAAGGGGCTGTACCGCTTCATCACCGATAACGGCGCCGGCGGGCTCTCCTCCTCCATCGGCGAGATGGCGGGCGAATGCGGCGGCTGCAGGATGGACCTTGCCAAGGCGCCGCTCAAATATCCCGGTCTGAACCCGTGGGAAATACTGATTTCCGAGGCCCAGGAACGGATGTCTCTGGCCGTTCCTCCGGAACGGATCGACGAGTTTCTTGCCATGGCCCTTCGCTTCGGCGTCGAGGCGACCGTGCTGGGTGAATTTACCGACAACGGTGTCTTCCATATGCTCTATGGCGATCAGACGGTTGCCTGGCTGCCGATGGAGTTTATGCATGAAGGGCTTCCCCCGATGCAGCTGCCGGCCAAGTGGGTCCCGCCGCAGCATGCCGAGCCGGTTCTTGAAGAAAAAGCGGATTACACGGGCGACCTGAAGCAGCTGCTGTCAGCTCTCAACATCTGTTCAAAGGAATCGGTGGTCCGCCGCTACGATCATGAGGTGCAGGGTGGTTCCGTCGTCAAGCCGTTTACCGGCGTCGCCAACGACGGTCCCTCCGATGCGGCGGTCGTCAGGCCGATCCTCGACTCATTCGAGGGTGTTGTGACCGCCCACGGCATCTGCCCCCGCTTCTCGGACATCGATACCTACCACATGACCGCCAACGCCGTTGACGAGGCGCTCCGCAACTACGTCGCCGTCGGCGGTTCGCTGGATCTGGTCGCCGGTCTCGATAACTTCTGCTGGTGTGATCCGGTCCTGTCGGAGAAGACCCCGGACGGCCCCTACAAAATGGCACAGCTGGTGCGCTCCAACCAGGCGCTGTATGACGTCTGCATGGCGTACAACCTGCCGCTGATCTCCGGCAAGGACTCGATGAAGAACGACTTCTATGATGGTACGACCAAGATATCCATACCCCCGACGCTGCTCTTCTCGGTCATCGGCAAGATCGATGACGCCCGGCTGGCGGTCACGATGGATGCCAAGCGCCCGGGGGATATCGTCTATCTCCTCGGCAAAACGGCGGACGAACTGGGCGGTTCCGAATACCTGGCGCTCTCCGGGGCAATCGGCAACAGGGTTCCCATGGTTGATGCCGCCAGGGCGTATGTCCGTTACCAGGCCTATCACACGGCGGTTACAGCGGGGACGGTTGCTTCATGTCATGATCTCTCCGACGGCGGCCTGGCGGTGGCGGCGGCTGAAAGCGCCTTTGCCGGAGGGTACGGCATGAACGTCGATCTCTCCCGCGTGCTCTGGAAGGGGGATATGGCCGGGAGGAGCGATTGCACGCTGCTCTTCTCCGAATCTGCGTCCCGCCACCTGGTGACGGTACACCCGGAAAAACGTGATCAATTCGAGGCGCTTATGAGCGGCAACTGTTTCGCTTCCATCGGTATTGTGACGGAAGTTCAAGAACTGTCGATCACCGGCTTGAACGGCGCTCCTGTCGTCAAAGCCGATCTTGCCGAGTTGAAAGAGGCGTGGCAGCAGACGTTGCGGGAGCTGTAACGCTTGAGCGTGCAAGAAACCATTCACCACACCCTGAAGACGGTCTTCGGTTTTCACCAGTTCCGGGCGCCGCAGCAGGATGTCATCGAGCGTGTAGTGGCGGGCGAGGACGTTTTTCTGGTGATGCCGACCGGCGGGGGCAAGTCGCTCTGTTATCAGATACCGGCCCTGCACCGGGACGGGGTGGCCATTGTCGTGTCCCCGCTGATTGCCCTGATGAAGGATCAGGTCGATGCGTTGATAGCCAATGGTGTGTGTGCGGCCTGCCTTAACTCATCTCTCTCATCTATCGAGGTAGGGCGAGTTTTTCAGCAGATGGATGCCGGTACGCTTGATCTGTTGTATGTTGCCCCGGAACGTTTGATGATGCCGGATTTTCTGGCGCGACTCGGTACGCTGAAGCTCTCACTGTTTGCCATTGACGAGGCGCACTGCATCTCTCAGTGGGGGCATGATTTCCGCCCGGAATATACCCAGCTCGGTCGCTTGCGCCCGCTGTTTCCCGCGGTGCCGATTGTTGCAATGACCGCCACGGCCGATCCCGAGACTCGCCTGGATATTCTCGGCCAGCTGGGATTGGCTGACGCAACGGTTTTTGTAGCCGGGTTTGATCGTCCCAATATCACCTACACGGTTATTCCAAAACAGAAGCCGCTGGTTCAGATGGGTGCTTTCTTGAGTGGCAGGCGTGACGAGGCCGGCATCGTCTATGCCTTGAGCCGCAAGCGGGTGGAACAGGTGGCGGAACGGCTGCAGCAGGCCGGTTTCTCCGCTGCCGCCTATCATGCCGGTCTGCCGGATCATGAGCGCAAACGGGTGCAGGACGCTTTCCGCAAGGATGATATCCGCATCGTGGTGGCTACGGTGGCTTTCGGCATGGGGATCGACAAACCGAATGTGCGTTTCGTGGTGCATTACGACATGCCGAAAAGTGTCGAGAGTTATTATCAGGAGACCGGCAGGGCGGGGCGTGATGGACTGCCGTCCGAAGCGTTGATGCTGTTCGGCATGGGCGATGTCATGACCGCCCGCAAGTTGATTGAAAACAGCGACAATGCCGAACGGGTCAAGATCGAAATTCAGAAGCTGAACGCCATGGTCGGTTATGCCGAAGCGTTGACCTGTCGCCGCCGCGCCCTGTTGTCGTATTTCGGCGATCTGCGAGAGCATGACTGTGACAACTGCGACATCTGCACCGATCCACCCCAGCGATTTGATGCTTCCGAACAGGCTAAAAAGGCGCTTTCCTGCGTGTACCGTGTTGGTGAGCGCTTTGGTATGATGCATGTCATTGAGGTGCTGCGGGGAAGCAGGAATCAGCGGGTGCTTGATTTCAAACATGACCAGCTGTCAACCTACGGCATCGGCATTGATACATCGGCGAACGAATGGGAAAACATCATCCGCCAGTTGATTCATCTTGGCTACCTGGCGCAGGATTTTACTCGTTTCGGCGTTCTGAAGCTGACTCCGGCGGCGCGTCCGGTTTTGAAGGGAGAAACCCAGGTTGTTCTGGGCAGACCGCGTGATGCGGTGGCAACGGTTGAGAAAGGTAAAAAACGCGCTGGTGGCCGCAAAGACTATGATCAGGCGCTTTTCGACTCACTGCGGGCTACCCGGAAAAGTATTGCCGATGATGCTAAAGTGCCGCCTTTTGTGGTATTCTCTGATGCGACCCTGGCGGAGATGGCGCGCAGCAGACCGACGCATTCCCGCGAGATGTTGCAGGTCAGCGGCGTGGGCGAACACAAACTGCGTCAGTATGGCAAAGCATTTATGGACGTAATCTCCGCTTATGATCAGGAACATTCAGCAAAAAGCGTGTCCGGTTTTTCTGAAAAGGATCTGGTGCTGACCATGAGCGACACCCAAAAAGAGACGCTGCGTATGTACCGCGAAGGACTTGACCTGCCCGGTATTTCTTTACGGCGCGGCCTGAAAAGTTCGACTATTGCCGCCCATCTTGAAGAATTGGTTGATCTGGGCGCGGATATTGATTTGCTCCGCTTTGTGGATGCGGAAAAGGTCCCGTTGATTCAGGCGCGGCTGGAGAAAGTGGGGCCGGGCAGCTTGTCGGAGTTGCGCGAAGGATTTCCGGAAACAATCAATTATGAAGATATCCGTTTTGTTCGCGGAGCGTGGTCAAAGGATCGCAGTCACTGATTGCCAGCAATTACGATCCTGGCAGCAGGTCAGCAGTATTTACATTCAAAGGGGAGCATGAATATATGAAACAGACTCGTGCAATCGTCATAACCGGCAACGGCACCAACTGCGAGATGGAGGCTGCCCATGCCTGCCGTCTCGGCGGCTTCGATGAAGCTGTTATCGCCCATATCGCCGAGATTCTCTCAGGAGAGATCAGGCTGGATGATTTTCATTTTCTCAACCTGACCGGGGGGTTTCTCGACGGCGATGATCTGGGGAGCGCCAAGGCCCAGGCCAACCG
>JBAQPK010000197.1:0-6427 GCA_049305715.1 Desulfuromonadaceae bacterium
GCGCCGGCCTGATCGCCAAAAGCCTGTTCGGCCTGTTTCTGAACTGCTGCATCGATCGTCAACATCACACTGTTGCCGACAGTCGGATGGCTTTCGGAAATGGTCCGCAATACCCTCCCTCGCGCATCAACTTCAAGCTGCCGCCCGCCGTCGGCGCCATGCAGCTCGTTTTCCAGGGCTCGCTCAATACCGGTTTTACCGATGTAATCTCCGGAGTTATAATCTTCAAACCCGCGGGTGTTCAGCTCGGTTTCGGAGACTTCGCCGATATAACCGAGCAGATGAGCCGCAAGCTGGCTGCTGGTGTATTCCCGCACCGGCTTCATCTCGATTTCGATGCCGGGTAACCGCATACGGTTCTCCTCAACGATTTCCACGTGATCGCGGGTAATGTTGGAAGCCAGAACGATCGGGTAGTATTTGGCGCGCCTCTTGTTCTTATCCCACCGTTCCGCCATTTCTGCCCGATCAAGCCCCAGCAGACCGGAAAGGAGCGTGAGAAGCGCCTCTTTATCCGTAACTTCCTGCGGAATAACCGCGAGACTGAATGAGGGACGGTTGCTGACCAGAACCGCACCGGTACGGTCCAATATGGCGCCGCGGGAGGCGGCTACTGGTACGAATCGGAGCCGGTTGTTTTCCGACATGGCGTAATAATCGTCGGCTCTTAGAATCTGCAGGTGCCACAACCGTATTACCAGGAACAGGAATGCGATTCCGACGACAAACGAAAGCACCATTACCCGCCGTTTTGACTCCAGTAATTCACGGACAAAGCGTCTCTCCCTCATGGCGTTTCCAGTTGACAATCAAATCCGGGAAATGCCGAAACGATCGAGGCAATAAACGCATTGACCAGAAGGTGCGGGAACAGGCCCGAAAGCATGGAATAGGCGATTCCGGGGGAGGAGGTAAACATGACGGTCAGGAACAGATTCAGCGAGAATACGGCAAGTGTGACACCGGTAACCGTCAGGACAAACAGGATAGCGCTGTCGGCATACAATCGGTCAGACACGCTCTTGATAACAAAAAACGAAATCAGGAAGGTGGCGGCATTAAGGCCGAAATACAAGCCGCTGCAGACATCGTCGAGCATGCCAAGGGTCCATGCCAGGGGCGCTCCCGCATCCGATGATGAACGCAGTGCGATGAAAACCATGATGATGAGCAGCAGGTCCGGTTTGAAGGGCGGCAGTAGAAAAACGGGGAGCAGAGACACCTGGATGACAATTGACGTGAGGACAAGGCAAAAAAACAGCAGAGCGGCGCGTCTATTCATAGCCACCCCGCTGCACAACCAGAACCTCTTCAAGATGGGAGAGGTTGACAGCGGGGCGAATCGAAACGGTCTGGAAAATTCCGTATTCTCCCCGTTTGACCATGGTAACTTCGCCGATCGGAAGGCCCTTTGAAAAAACACCGCCGATTCCGGATGTTATAACCGTATCGCCGACTTTAACATCTTCTTCGCGGGTCGTAAATTCAAGAGAGCAGAGCATCTCCTCCTTGCCTTTAACGACTCCCCGGGCGCGGGAACGCTGAATTGTCGCGGAGATGCCGCTGGCGTGGTCTGTCAGCAAAAGAACGCGCGCGGTTGAGGAGGAAACCTTGACGGTCTGGCCGACAACGCCGTCGGCGGAAAGTACCGCCATTCCTTCGCGAATGCCGCTTGAGCTGCCGCGGCTGATTATCAGCGTCCTGAACCATGAGGTAACATCCTCGCCAATGACGGTTGCGGCAATGGTCGGTTCCATGACGCTCTTTTTCATATCCAGCAGCCTCTCAAGGCGCTGGTTTGCAAGAACCGCCTCATTTCCTTCCAACACCCGCAGGTTGAGCGCGCGGATATCATCCCGCAGCCGCATGTTTTCGCGATGGGTATCGACCAGCAGTATGTAGCTGTCCCGGATCTCTTCGAAAAAACCGCTCATCCGGTAAACCGGCCGGAGTATAGGTGACAATACCCCGAGAACCGAACGTTCAATTATATTCGCCTCCCGATTGCGGGGAACATTCAGCGAAAAAATCAGCAGGGCAGCAAGGATGCCGATGCCGGTCAAGAGCGGATACATATGTTTTTTTAAAAAATCCATGGGATAGATCTCACTCTACTCCTGATACATTCCGCATAATTCGGCTTCATCGTAGACCCGCTGAAGATAATCCTTGTAAGACGAATTGGGAGTCGCTTCAATAACATCCTTCATCTGCGGGCAATTAATAAACCCGCGCCGAAGCGCGATCTCTTCAAGACAGGCAATCTTCAGGCCCTGTCGCGATTCGATTGTTTCTATAAAAATGCTCGCTTCCAGCAAACTTTTATGAGTGCCGGTGTCAAGCCAGGCGATGCCGCGTCCAAGGCGTTCGACCATCAGTTCGCCGCGTCGCAGATATTCCAGATTCACATCGGTGATCTCCAGCTCGCCGCGAGGCGATGGTTTTATTGATTTGGCAACGGAAACGATATTTTTGTCGTACAGATACAGACCGGGCACGGCATAATGCGATTTGGGGCGCTGCGGTTTCTCCTCGATGCTGAGAACGGTACCGTTTACATCAAAGGCAACTACACCGTAGCGTTCCGGGTCGTTTACCTGATATCCAAAAACCCGCGCTCCGGTTGTGAATTCAGATACGATCTTGTCGAGATTCATTTTCCCGTAGAATATATTGTCCCCCAGGATCAGGCAGACCGGCTGGTTGTCGATGAACTCCTCGCCGACCAGAAACGCCTGGGCGATTCCTTTCGGCTCCGGCTGCACCATGTAGGAAATCGTTACTCCCCACCGGGAACCATCCCCCAAGAGCGCCTTGAAACGGGGCGTGTCGTGCGGAGTTGAAATCAGCAGGATATCCTTTATTCCCGCAGTCATCAGAGTTGCCAACGGATAATAGATCATCGGTTTATCATAGACCGGCTGCAGCTGCTTACTGGCGACCAGTGTCAGGGGGAAGAGGCGGCTGCCGGCGCCTCCCGCCAGAATTATTCCTTTTTTTATGCCGTGGGACATATCATTCACCTCGCATTTGATTCGTGTCTGTCTAGGTAGCATGTTACCCGGAGCGGTGTCAAATCGGATCGATACATCAGAGCAGGCATTTCACCGCCGAGAGCAGATCGTCACAGATGGTCGTCAGGGGGCCAACGCAGTGTTCCGTCTCCGCTCCGTACCCGGTGCGCACCAGTACAGTACGGCATCCCGCGCCCATTCCCGCTTCAATATCGGCCAGTTTGTCGCCGATCATGGTCGAATTCTCCAAGTCTATGTCGTGGCGCGCCGCAGCATCCAGCAGCATCCCCGGTAACGGTTTCCGGCAATTGCACGGGAGCGCATAGCTGCCGCGACCGGCCGGGTGGTGCGGGCAGTAGAGCCAGACATCAACGTGCGCACCGCGGCGCTCCAATTCGCGATCAATATGGCGATGCAGGTTTTCGACATCGTCTTCCGTGTAATAGCCCCGTGCAACACCGGACTGATTGGTTACCACGACGACCATGATTCCGGCCTGATTGAGTAATCGAATCGCTTCCGCCGCGCCCGGGATAAATTCAAAATCCACGGCCTGATACAGATACTCTTTTTCGATATTGATGGTGCCATCCCTGTCGAGAAATACCGCGCGCTTCATCAATCCCTCCGCAACATTTGTTTCATGATATTAACCTGCTGATTTAGTGGGCAATTCATACAGAGAAGCATTGACAATATGACACTGAAACAACTATAACACCCATTATCAACATAAAGGGAGATCTGTTCCGTGATCAAGACCAATAATCTCAAAATTACCGGTATCACTCCAATAATCGCACCGGCCGACCTGCGCCAGGTATTCCCCCTGTCGGAAAAGGACCGTGCCTTTGTCAGCAGAAGCAGAGAACAGATAAAAGAGATCATTCAGCGCAGGGACAAGCGGCTGATGGTGGTCGTCGGTCCCTGCTCGATTCACGACACTGAAGCCGCCATCGAATATGCCGGAAGATTGGCGGCGCTTTCGCGTAAAGTCGATGATCAGCTTCTGTTGGTCATGCGGGTTTACTTTGAAAAACCACGCACCACGGTCGGCTGGAAGGGGGTGATCAACGATCCGGACATGAATGGTACCCATCTCATTTCCAAAGGACTCGGCATTGCCCGCAGCCTGCTCAGCCGCATGACAACGCTTGAGGTTCCGGTTGCCAACGAAATGCTTGATCCGATTACCCCGGAATATGTGGCGGATCTTATCAGCTGGGGGGCAATCGGTGCCCGTACCACCGAATCTCAAACCCACCGGGAACTGGCCAGCGGCCTCTCATTTCCGATCGGTTTCAAGAATGGCACCGACGGCAACCTGCAGATCGCCATTGATGCGATGAAGGCAGCACAACACTCTCACAGCTTCCTCGGCATCAACCGGGAGGGGCGGACTTCCATTGTTCAGACCAGCGGCAATCCTGATGTGCATATCGTGCTACGGGGCGGATCGAAAAAAGTCAACTATCACCCTGAGGATATTGCACATACTGAAGAACAGCTGGGTAAAAACGGCCTGTTGCCAACCATAATGGTTGACTGCAGTCATGGAAACTCAAACAAGGACTATCAGAAACAGCCGGAAGTTCTGGAGTGCGTTGTCGATCAACTGCTTGCCGGAACCAGTTCTATCTCCGGGGTGATGATCGAAAGCAACCTGGAAGCCGGCAGCCAGAAGATTCCGTCTGATATCAGCCAGCTGAAATACGGTGTTTCAATAACCGATGCCTGTATCGACTGGGCCACGACGGAAAAAATCCTGATGCGCGCTCACAGCAGACTGCAAAAAAAGAAATAATAGTCGTAAGGGGACGCACGCGGTGCGTCCCTATTCGTATACCATTTTCATGCCGCCGGCAGCCCGCCCCAGCGGCCCGTTGAACGTCCCCTCCGCCCCTTCGACCAACAGATCAAGGTAATTGATCTGTTTTTTCGGCGGCAGCAGCAGTTCCGGATCACCTGAAATACCGGCCTGTCTCCCCGCCTCATCAATGGCATCCTGCAGGGTCCCCAGCCGGTCCACCAGTTTGTGTTCCATGGCCTGTTCTCCGGATAGAATCCTGCCGTCGGCGATTTTACGTACATCTTCAATCGGCAGCCGGCGCCCTTCGGCAACCGCCCTGACAAACTGCTGATGGGTATTGTTGATCACCGACTGCAGCATGGCGCGGTCCTCGGCGGACAACTGGCGGACCGGAGAGCCGGAGTCCTTGTATTTCCCGGTTTTCAGCGTGTACGATTTGATCCCCAGTTTATCCATCAGCGATTCAATGTTTGACAGCTTGAGAATGACCCCGATGCTGGCCGTAATGGTGCCCGGATTCGCATATATCATGGTTGCAGGCGCGGAAATATAATACCCGCCGGAAGCCGCAAGACTGCCCATCGAGACAATTATTTTCTTCCGGGCGGCAAACTTTTTAACCTCGGCATATATTTCCTGTGACGGGGCAACGATTCCGCCGGGAGAGTCAACACGCAGTACGACGGACTTGACGGAGTCCTGTTTAAGGAAGTATCTCAACTGCCTGATCGTTTCCTTGGAATCGAGAATCATCCCCTTTACCTCGACCAGGCCGACCCCCTCCTTGTGCAGTAAATGACTGTTGTCGGAGCCGATTAATGTCGCCGCTATCTTCACTGAGAGCATAAACAGGATCGCAACCGAAAAAAGTACGGCAACGGCGATTAGGGCAGTTTTCTTTGACATATGGAGGCACCTTGTGAAGCTTTTGTCTTTAGAGAAGCAAAAACATCTGGTACAGTCAGGCAATGAAAGTTCTTGTCATATCGGATACTCACGGCAACGCTAATTGTGCTTTTAGAGCCCACTCCCTCTCCGAACCGGTTGATGCGATCATACATCTGGGAGATGGGGCCGCGGATGCCGATTTGCTGCGTGAAGCACTCGACGTTCCCGTCATTAACGTTGCCGGCAACTGCGACCCCGGTTCACATGCGCCGCGTGAACAGGTGTGGGAGTGCGAGGGAAAGCGGATTCTGTTGACTCACGGCGATCTGTATCAGGTCAAGAGAGGGCTTGCGGGGTTACTGCAGAGAGCGGAGGAAATTGGTGTTGACGCGGTTTTATTCGGTCACACTCACCAGGGTGTGCTGGAAAATCATGCAGGCCTGCTGCTGGTAAACCCCGGTACACTCTCACATGCCGGCTATCATCGCAGTTTTGCCGTACTGATCATTTCACCGGATGGCATAACCTCGCGGCATTACGATATTGATTAGTATGTATCCCGGAAATCTGCCTGCGTTCCGTGGCTGAAAACGACTTCATGCACGCGCCGCTCCTGCTTATCCGGGCTACGCGTCACCTTCCCTGTTCAAAGCCTCCCGCCCCTTGTGGACCGCCTTCTCCAGTCTGCGCCGCCTCGGCCAGGTAACAACATAGT
>JBAQPK010000198.1:0-8488 GCA_049305715.1 Desulfuromonadaceae bacterium
GTTGGGGTCGAAGCAGCGCCGGGTGCGCTGGATCTGTACCGGCCGGGGGCCGGTCCATTTGCTGGGAGGCATGCGGTAGAGCGCCAGCTTGCCGGGGCTGCCCGCCTTGACGAGGGTCAGGTAGCCGCTCTGGTGCAGATGGTTGCAGTAGTGCTTGGCATCGCTTTCGGCCACCGGGGTGGTGACGGTGGTGGCGAAGAGGGTCAGGTCGCGCACCGTGAAGGTTTTGCCCTTCTGACTGAAGATGCCCATGGCGCGCCACATCTGTTCGCGGGCCAGTCCCTGGGTCACCGCGGTGCCGTCCTTGCGCACCCTGGGGGCCTCCTGGCCGTTGTCCCTTACCAGGGTGTAGCGAGGACCGTCGTCTTGTTTAACCAGGAAGCCGGCGGCCTCCAGGCCGGTAAGGTAATCGAGGACGGTGTCCCGAGACAGGCTGATCCCGAAGAGGATGTCGTTGAGGACAAAGTTCTTTAGCTTGCGGATCAGGTCCCAGATCGCCTGGCGGGTCTGGTCGGGGCGTAGTTTGTCGGCTGGTTTACGGCTCATTTGAGGCTCCTTGGTTTGAGGGCCTCGCCCGTGTTGATCTGCTTGGTGCCCCATTCGGCCAGGCCGATGCTGTCGATGCCGAGGGCGGCCGCCTCGGCCGCAAAGGTGTCGAGGTTAATGCAGATGCGGCGGGTGATGCCTCTGCATTTGCGTACGGTCAGCTCCAGCAGGTCGTCGCGGATCTCCAGCTCGGGGTAGTAGTGGCGGGCCATGATGCGGCTATCGGTGATCTCGCTAGGAAGTGCCAGGTAGCGGGCGTAGACGCAGTTGTCGAACTTCTCATAGTTGGCGATTTTGTGCGGCAGCAGCTCCTCGCCGACCAGGATGATCGAGCCGCCGCTTTTCTTGGCGATGTTGAGGATCAGGGCCATCAGGCTGGAGGCGATGTGTTTGCGGTCGATCAGCTGATCGAATTCATCAAGGATCAGGGGGCGGCCGCAGACGGCCAGTTCGGAGATGATGGCCTGTACGCAGTCGTTTTCGCCCATGCCCTTCAGTTTTTTGAGGCCCATGACGAACATGATCATCTTGATCAGATCGAGCTTTGACCAGTGGTCCATGAATTCAATGTAGAAGCCGCGGTACTGCTGGGCCACGTAGGAGACGGCCAGGCTTTTGCCGAGCCCGGAGAAGCCGGTGAAGGTGACCATGCCGGGCAGGTGGCTGCGGCGGCCCATGGCAACTTCGGCGGCTTCCAGCGCCAGGGAGACGTTGATCAGGTTGGCGGTGGTGGGGTTGAGCGAGACTACGTCGTTGACATCGGATGCGGTTTGTGACATTTTGAAACCTCCTTTTTAGTAGGGGCGCGGTCTTGACCCGCCCGTAATTCCAAACCCTGCCGGTGGCCCTCCGGTGGGGTTTTGCTATTTTGCGGCCTGGCGCAGCATGTTGAATGATTTCCAGGTCGGTGAATTTTTGAAGCTGACGTAGAAGCGGACTTCCTCCTCCAGCAGCGGCGCCTCATCGTCCTTGACCCGCTGGTCGATGGTCAGCCAGAGCTGCCAGCGGGCGCGGCGATCTTCGGGTACCTGAAAGCCTGCCTTGGTGGGCGTGTTCAATGTGATCACCTTGGGGCGCGGCATTTGTGCGGCTTCGGTCTGCTGCTGGACGGCGGCGCCGGTGGCGGCACGTTTGGCCTGGAGCTCGGCCGGGTGTTCAATAGCCGCGTCCCTGCCATCCAGCGCGATGCGCGCGGCGGCGGCAGCCCGGAGGCCGTGCGTGGTATGTTCGACGGTCGGGCGGGGGAAGTAGGTGACGTTCCCCTGCAGTTCGGCGTTTTCCTTTTCGCGGTAGGTCATGACAGCGGCGACCACATCAACACCTTTCAGACTCTTCTTGGCTTCGCGGGTAAGGCGGGCAATTTCCTTTTTATGCTCGCTGTGCTGCACTCTGGTGGCGTGAGCAACTTCGGCCATACTGATGCCGGTGCGCTTGGGATCTTCGGCGATGCAGAGGAATTCCCACACGCCTTGTTCGTTCATTATGTTGACGATGATCCTGCCCAGATCGGTCGGGTCCTGGAGGGCGCGGCACTGGGCGCCGGTGTGTAGTCCCAGGGCGGTATGGATGTAGAAGCCGCCGTTGACCCGGATGCCTTTCTTGCCGATGATCGGCAGTCGGCCGCCCCGGCGCGCGGTTTCGACCAGCAGCATGTCCAGGGCGCGGATATCGGAGATGACGCTGATGGGATGCGGCCATTCGGACAACGCCTGGTTAGGGCTTTTGCCGAGGCGGGAATGGACGGTGTTGTGATAGTTGGCGGTCCAGCGGTCGATAAAGGCCTGCAGCTGTTCGGCGCTGACGGAGATCTCGATGATTTCGTTTTTGTTCATGAGCCGCTGGGCAAAGGTTTTGCGGGATTCGATCACTTTGCGATCGGCGACGTTGTGGCCGCAGTAGCCGGGCGTCAGTTCGATCAAGTCATGGCTGAAGGTGCGGAAGCTGCGCTCGATATGCGGTTTTTCATCGCCACTGAACGGTTGACAGATGTGGTGATTTATTTCTAGGTCGCTCATCAGTCGCTTGAAATCGTCGGAGATGTATGACGAGCCCTGATCGGTGGCCAGGGTGCCGTCCTTGGGAACGCCCCAGTCGATAATGCAGTTGCGCACCAGGAAGGCGTTGTCGCGGGCCTTCTCGGTCTTGTTGACGTAGTATTTCAGCCGCGCGGTACCGACATCGGTGACGCCCAGGATTTTGTAACGCTGGCCGTCGGTTAAGAGCAGGTCTGCCGGGGTGGCGTCGATCTCCCAGAGCTGATTGGGGCCGTCTATGTCTTCGGAGCGTGAACCGAAGGCGGGTTGGAAGCGGTTCTTGAAGTCGTCCGGGTTGTTGTTGAGGGCGAACTGGTGGGCGTTGTTCTTTTTCCATTTGTCCATGAAGCGCCGCACGGTTTTCTTGTGGATCTGCGGCGCATCCGGCAGCAGGGCTGCCATAGCTTCATGGCATTTTTTCTCGGTGATGCTCGGATATTTTAACATCAGGGCGATGATGGTATCGGCCATTTGACCATTGTTCCAGGTATCGATCACGCCCTGATCCTTGCGGTTGCCGAAGCAGTCCACCAGCCCCATGGAGCCCATTTCGTGTTCTTCCTTGATCCAGGCGCGCAAGGTGCCGGGATGAAGGTGGCGGATCTCGGAGCGCACCCAGGGGGCGACGTCGATGCGGCCGGCGCTGTATTCGTAGGCGAAGCTGTCCTGGCCGGCGGTTTTGGCCAGGCCGTGGTGGGTGATGTAGTGGTTGCAGGCGCGGATAATGGCGAGCTTGGCGTCGGCGGCGAAGCGCTGCCAGGCGGGCAGGCGTTTGAACGTGGCCAGGGACTCGGCGCGAGCCTGTTGACGTTGGTGCTCTTGCTCCTCTGCAGAGAGCTGGGTCTGGGCGGCGTAGTCGGTGGCGGCCTCATAGCCGACGCTGGTGTTGTTGGTGGCCAGGGCTTTACGGGTCTCGGCAGGGAGGGAGGCGATGGCGTATTTTTTGCCGCCGCCGCGCCCGGCGCGTTTTTGGCTTGGCCAGGCTTCGCGATCGGCCAAGTCCCGGATTGCACGTTCTGTTATTTCCAGCCCCGGCAGGCCGGCCAGCTCTTTGGCGGTGTAGTGGCTTTTCATGGCCGCCCCTCCACTTCCTGTAATAGCGTCTCCAGGCGCTTCTTTTCGGCCTCAAGTGCTTTATCTTCCTCTTTTTTAGCCTGTCGCTTCTCGTCCAATTTACGGATGTCAGCACGCAGTGCATCCGGGCCGCGCAGGGTAAAGGCACCGCAGGCCTGGGAAGTGACAGTGAGTGCATCCAGGTTATCGGTGGCGCGGCGGAAGGCCGGTAGGTATTCAAGCGGGAAGCGGTGTTTTGGCTTCGAGGAGGCCAGCCAGGTACTGATCATGTCGTCTGTTATTAAGTCGCCGGTATAGAGCGTCATTTCATCGGCGACTTGCTCGCGGGATTTTCCGGCATGGCGCAGCGCATATTTCAGCGCGGCGATTATCTGCAGCTTGATGTTGAGACTGCCGGGGATGGGCGCTTGTTTGGAGATTGCCATTTCTTGCCGTATTACGGTCTCGAACAGGCTCAGCTGACCCGCCGCGGCGTGGTCTATTGTTTTATGCCGGTTAGACATTGACCGCTTTCCGTTTTGCGGGTAATGTTGCGCTGTCGGAGTATTTGGCAATGAATTTTTTACGGGTGATTTCGGCTTTTTGTTGGGCGACCTTGTTAGCCTCTATGGCTACCAGTCGCCGTAGATACAGCGCCGAGCCCCGCCCCCAGACCTTGACCGGATCAAGGCCCAGATGCCCGGCAATGGCGGCCCGTGTCTGGACACCGCGTTTATGACCTTTGACGGTTTTCTGTACGCAGTGGTAGCCCAGGTGAATGGCATTGGCCAGGTCCTGGACAGTCATGTCGCGAAGTTCGATCAGTTGCTGTAGGTAGTTCATATAAAATCCTTTGGAGGTTCGGTATGAGTAAGTTTGATGAAACTGTTTTTTCTCATGCAGTTACAATTGCAGCTGCTTTTGTCGCCAACGGCGACATCCGATGTGGCGGCAATACCAATGAAAACACGACAGCTATGGCTCAATTGGGCGATCTCCTCCCGACGCTATATAAGGTGATTTATGAGGCGAGGGGAAATGCCGAGATGATTGTTTAGGGATGTATAACGACTGCCCGCCCGCCCTGGAATAAAGGCTCTTTTTTACATAAACAGTCGTTCCTGGTGTGCCGGGCAGTGATGATGTGTTTTGTTCCATAATCTGCCTCCTTTTTTTTATCCGCTGAGTCTATTTTTACGATGAAGATAGACTTTGTTTTAAGCTAATATTTTATAGCTGTCAACTAAATTTATTACTTCCGAGTTAAAATTTATGTGTTACGAGGGTGATAGCATGAATATCGTTATTTTACGGCTTGTTATGAAACTCGGAAGGTTCCGAGTTAGCTTGATGCAAACTTCCGAGTTTGTGCTATGAACACGGAAGTAGACAAAGCAGGTCCTGTTTTTGATTTGGCATGGGACAGGGTATGTAAGCTAACAGGCTGGAAAACATACGGAGATCTGGCAGAATACCTTGATATTAAGCCGCCAAGCGTGTCTGGGGCTAAAAAAAGAGGTGTAATGCCGCTTGAATGGCTGTTTAAAATAGCTCAAGGCTATGATGCGTCTACCGACTGGCTAGCCACTGGCGAAGGGGAGACAAAGCGGGGTAAGGTCGTATATCCGCTGGCGGAAGGGCTGAAGACGACGGATTTCGGCGGGGAGCTGGGACAAGGGTTTGTGCAGATCCCACTTTATGACGTTCATGCGGCAGCTGGCGCTGGGGCGATTGTTGAGCATGAAAACATCATAGATTTTCTTTACTTTAAGTCCGAGTGGGTACGTTTTTCGTTGAATGCTTCCCCGCAGGATCTGTATTTGATCCATGTCGAGGGAGAGTCGATGGAACCGACACTCCGTCCAGGCGATGTGATCCTGGTGGACCATCGAACTGCAGACACACTGCCCAGAGATGGTATATACGTACTAAGGATGGATGATACGCTGCTTGTGAAGCGCTTGCAGAGGCTTCCAGGTAACATTATTAAGGTTACGTCGGATAACTCGGCATATGATCCGTTTACCATCAGCTTAGGAGATCCTATGGCAGGTGTAGCTATTATCGGGCGGGTTGTCTGGTGCGGAAGGAGGATGTGAGTGGGAGAGGATATAAAAATAACGAATTTAATGTTAAGAGTCCGTTCTGTGGATTTTTATGGTGGTTATTCAATATCTGAAAACGAAAAGTATATTATTGGTTATTCAGTTGGGGAAGGAGCCAAAGGCGATGGAAGGTGTGTTTTGCTCGAAGATAAAAAAATTATTTTAGATATTAATATTCCAAGGCCTTTAAAAGCTGTTGTTACTGACAATGGCACCTTTGCTGTAAAAGATACTAAATTCGATAAAAACAATAAACTGGTTTCAACTCTTTTCATCGTTGATAAATTAGGTAATATCTTAGTACAAAAACAATATGATAAACTGATAACTGATTTTTCAATCATATCTGGCAATAGATTGTTATGCCAAATTTATGATACCGAAGAATCCTTCCAATTTGATTAATTGGAGTACCACATGAAATATGATGCTAACAAGAGCAAGTTCGAAAACTGGTTGGATTTTGGTATCGTGGTGGTAAAATCTTTTTTCTGTCTTTGGATCCTGATACCGATTTTGTTTTTCCTCTGGAAGTGTTCTTTTTGAATTTCATGAACCATGTGTCTCTTCTGCGTTTTGAGCCGATTCCCATGTGTCCGGATCCGATCTTTAATCAAGCCGCCTCGCGTCATGTAAACCGTGATTTAATCAGGTCTTCCCACGATTCCCCACACGATCCCGGCATATCCCGCTTCTTCGTGTAGCATCTGTCTCGTCACAATTTATAACAGGTCAATTTTCCATCTTCCTTAATTCCGCCGCCCATAATGACCTGCCACAATTGAAAGATCTAACTGATCAGTCTTTTCGTTATCTGCTGATACAGTGCCTATTTTTTAGCTTTTCATGTAAAAGATTTTTTTGAGCTTGTTTGCATACATGCTAAAGACAACTATTGACACGTAATTTCAGATAGTTGCCTTCCTTGATCATTCTGTATGCAAACCGATAAAATACTAAGTATTTTTTTAATTGCTGCCATTACGTTTTTGATGTAGATATATGCATTTCATTTTTATCCGTTTTATAATTGCGTTCTATTGAGAAAAGCAATCAAACAATCTGTAACTGCCTGACAGAGACAGAACAAATCAAGGAGACCGGCCAAGACTGAGCCTGTCACCTCATCTGAAACGGCTTTTAATGGTTGATATGAACTGGAATAGACAGAAATAGTTCCCCTGCTTTTACAGGGCAGATAATATAAAATTATAGAGATATCAATAATTCTGTTAAACGGTGGTTGTTAAGGGGGATAATCATGGCAAAAAAGATCGCGGCCGGTGATGTGAAGTTTTCCACTAATGTTTCCGGTGTGGAAAAAGCAAAGGATGCCATTCCTCTTACTCCTGACATGAAAGGTGGAAACACCTTTTCCGCTTCAATGTCCAGCAAGGGGCATAGAGGCAAGGGCCTTGAGGACGAGATACTGGAGGATAAAGACATCAGCAGCGCCGCTACCGAGCAAGCCGCGCCCGACAGTTCTGGTGCCGCTTCGGACCAACCTGTGCTGCTGGCTCAGGCAGACGTACCTCTTGTTCCCGGCAACGACCCTGTCACAACCGAGCAGAAGGGCGTTAGCAGCTCCGGCAGCAATTCCGTCAATTGGTGGCTGGGTGGCATCGGCCTTGCCGCGGTCGGTACGGGGCTAGGAATTGCCCTTTCTGGCAGTGACAGCGGTAATGACACCACCAATGCATCGCCGGTCATCGGCAGCAACGGCGGCGGCGCAAGCGCAAACATAAGCGTGGCAGAGAACCAGGCCGCCGTCACCACAGTCACCGCAACCGACGTGGATGCGGGCGACGGCAAGACCTTCAGCATCAGTGGCGGCGCAGATGCTACCAAATTCCAGATCAACGCTTCGACCGGTGTTCTCACCTTTGTAGCCGCCCCCGACTTTGAAACTGTCGCAGACAGCGGCGCCAACAACGTTTATAACGTCCAGGTCACCGTCACCGACACGGCCGGCCTGACCGATGTACAGGATATTGCCGTCACCGTCACCGGGGTCAACGACAATAACCCGGTGTTTACCTCGGCCACTGCTGCCAGCGTAGCCGAGAACAGCACCGCCGTCCTGACCGTAGCGGCAACCGACGCCGACCTGCCTGCCCAGACCGTCACCTACAGCATCACCGGCGGGGCAGATGCATCGAAATTCACCATCAACTCCACCACCGGCGTGCTGAGTTTCGTCTCGGCACCGGACTTCGATACTCCCACTGACGCTGGCGCCAACAACGTCTACGACGTTCAGGTCACGGCCAACGACGGCAACGGCGGCACCACGGCGCAGAACATCGCGGTAACGGTCACCGGCGTCAACGAAACGCCAACCATCACCTCCGGCGGTACCGGCATCGTGGCCGAGAACGCTGCCACCAGCACTGTCATCTACGACGCCAACGCCATCGACCCGGATGCAGGCACTTCCATCACTTACAGCCTTAAAGCGGCCACCGGCGACGTGGCGATGCTCATCATCGACAGCAGCACCGGCGAGGTAAGACTCAACAATTCTGCCGACTATGAAACCAAGGCAAGCTACAGCTTCACGGTGATCACCTCTGACGGCTCTACCAGCACCGAACATCCGGTTACGGTCGCCGTCACCGACGTCGACGAGTTTGACGTCACGGCGCCGACCGACAGCAACGGTGCGACCAACACCGTCGCCGAGAATGCGGCGAACGGCACCGCCGTTGGCATTACCGCATCAGCCAGCGACGCCGACGCCACCACCAACAC
>JBAQPK010000199.1:0-9167 GCA_049305715.1 Desulfuromonadaceae bacterium
AAATATGGGCCGAAGCAGAAGCCGGAATCGGGGCGACATTCAACTTTACCCTGCCGTAGGCATCACAACCCCTCAACAGGTCGTTTTCCCGCTTGACTCACCTACCTCCCCGTGCTATCTAAAAAGCCTTTAAATACGTATGGTTAAACGTTTTGGCTGTTTGGACATACTAAACATTATTTTGATTGGAGCATTCAATGTCGCAGCAAATCACCCACACCGTCGGAAGTCTTCTGGATGACATGGCTCGTTGCTATCCGGACACCGAAGCACTGGTCTACCCGGAGAGAAACCTCCGCTACACGTACCGCCAGTTCAACGACGCCTGCCGCCGGATCGCCAAGGGGCTGCTCCGGATGGGGGTTAAAAAAGGGGACAACATCGCGATCTGGGCCTACAACGTTCCCGAATGGGTGCTGCTGCAGTTCGCCTCCGCTAAAATCGGCGCCGTCCTCGTCACCGTGAACACCAGCTACAAATCGGCCGAACTCGAATACATCCTGGAGCAGTCCGACTCCACCTCGCTCTTCATGGTCGGTTCCTTCAAGGATACGGACTACGTCGAAACCCTTGCCGTCGTCGTTCCCGAAGTGGCGGGGTCAACACCTGGCAGACTCGTCAGCCCCAAGCTCCCCTTCCTGAAGAACATCATCTATATCGGCGGAGGAACCCCCGCGGGCATGATCAACTTCGACAACATCATCCAGATGGGGGAGGGGGTACCCGACGCCGAACTGGAATTCGTCGAAGCCACCCTGAACTGCCATGAAACCATCAACATGCAGTACACCTCCGGCACCACCGGCTTCCCCAAGGGAGTCATGCTGACCCACTACAACATCGTCAACAACGGTTTCAACATCGGCGAATGCATGAAGCTGACGGAAAAGGACCGTCTCTGCATCCCGGTCCCCTTCTTCCACTGCTTCGGCTGCGTCCTGGCCGTCATGGCCTGCGTAACCCACGGTACGACGATGGTACCGGTCGAAATCTTCGATCCGCTCAAAGTCCTCCAGACGGTCGAAAAAGAAAAATGTACGGCCCTCCATGGTGTCCCGACCATGTTCATCGCCGAACTGGAGCACCCGGAGTTCGCAACCTTTGACCTCTCCACCCTCCGCACCGGCATCATGGCCGGTTCTCCCTGTCCGATCGAGGTCATGAAAAAAGTCATCTCCCAGATGCACGCCTCTGAAATCACCATAGCCTATGGCCAGACCGAGTCGTCACCGGTCATCACCCAGACCCGCACCGATGATCCGATCGAGCTGCGTGTCGCCACCGTCGGCAGGTCGCTCCCGGACGTGGAAACCAGGATCGTCGATATCGAGAGCGGCGCCACTCTTCCTCCCGGCAAGCAGGGGGAACTCTGTACCCGCGGCTACCATGTCATGAAGGGGTACTACAAGATGCCGGACGAGACCGCCCGGGCTATCGACGTTGACGGTTGGCTGCACACCGGCGATCTTGCCATCATGGATGAGAACGGCTATTGCAAGATCACCGGAAGAATCAAACAGATGATCATCCGCGGAGGAGAGAACATCTACCCGCGCGAGATCGAGGAGTTCCTCTATACCCACCCCAAAGTCTCCGACATCCAGGTCTACGGAGTGCCTGACCGCAAATACGGTGAGCAGGTTATGGCCGCCATCATCCTCAAAAAAGGGGTGGAGATGAGCGAGGACGAGGTGAGAGATTACTGCCGGGGCAAGATCGCCAACTACAAGATCCCGAAATACGTCAAGTTCGTAGACGGCTATCCGATGACCGCCTCCGGCAAAATCCAGAAATTCAAGATGCGGGAGATGGCGATCAAGGAGCTGCAGCTGGAGGATACGGACGCAACGGTGTGAACAGCTGGGCCAGTCGTTGTCATCGAACGTTTTCCGCTAAAAAGAGTATCGCGGGCATAAAATCCACCTGGCTTGCCAGATCATCTGGCAAGCCGGTTTTGTTTCAAGCCTTCCTGATTGGTGTTATGTATATGCTTATCCCGTTTTATCGATCTTGAAACAATTACAGGAGTAACGTGATGAAGAGATTCATATTGAGCATAGCGCTGGTTATTCTTTCTTGTACATTGGCATCGGCGGAATCCTCGGTATGGAAGGTGCAAAAGGGCAAATCCATCATATACCTTGGCGGTACATGCCATCTCCTGCGTGACTCGGATTTCCCTTTGCCACCTGAATTCGACAAGGCCTACAAGGCATCCGAAGTCGTGGTTTTTGAAACCGACATCGACAAGCTTCAGGACCCGGTGTTGCAGCAAATGTTACTGTCAAAAGCCGTGTATACCGACGGAAGCACCATTGATAATCACTTGACAGCCCGGACGTATGAGGAGCTCAGAGCGTATTGCGAGGCTAACGGAATCCCGCTGGATGCGCTCAGGCAGTTCAAGCCATCAATGCTCATGGTAACCCTGACGGTCATGGAACTTATGAAATTGGGTGTTACCCAACAGGGTGTTGACAAGTTCATCTATGAACGGGCGAATAAGGACAAGAAAATCGTTGGGGGCCTTGAGACGGCCGATGAGCAACTCAATTATATAATCTCAATGGCGGACGGAGTTGAGGACGAATTTGTCGCATATTCGATCAGGGATATGAAGGCCCTTAAACAGAACTACGATACACTTGTGAACGCATGGCGCATGGGCGATGTCGAGAAACTGGATGCGTTAATGGTTGCCGAAATTAAAACACGACTGCCGAAACTCTACAAGAAACTGATCACAGATCGGAACGGGAATTGGCTGCCCCTTATCGAGGCCTATCAGAAGACGCCCCGAACAGAATTCATCCTGGTCGGTGTAGCTCATCTGGTGGGACCGGAGGGGATAATCGAGACTCTCAAAAAGAAGGGATACAAGGTCGATAAGATATAAGAGGTCAATAAGGATAGGCTGCTTATTTTTGAAGGTGAACAGTGGGCGAACAATAATCAGCCTGTTCCCTTACAGCCGTGAATCTGGAAATAATCTTCATCGGCTATGGGGCCGCCGATGCGGCCAGGTACTTCAAGCCCAAGGTACTCTATCCCTACCATTACGGGGAGACGGACCCCGCCCGCTTGTTACCTTGCTCAAGGATAATTACAATATTGAAGTGCGGATTCGCCGGATGAAGTAAAATGTCAGGGGCTGATTTACGCATGCACGCTCGTAACCGGTTAACAACGAGCTGAAAGTAGAGTGAGGTGTTCTGAATATGGCTAAATTACGAGCCGAGCCTATTTACTGGATTATGGTGCTGACATCGGCGGTTTTGTACGGCGTTGAATTCCTTGTTTTCGGGAGGGCCGGAGAAATCGGTTTCAGCTTGTTAGGTAACCTGGCCTTTCTGCCAGTGTACGTCCTGTTTGTCACCCTGATGATTGAGCAGATTCTGAAACGGCGGGAGCGTGAATCGCTGCGGCAGAAACTCAACATGGTTGTCGGTGTTTTTTTCAGCGAAGTCGGGGTTCCCCTGATCAAGTGCTGCCGGGAGTTTGTCCGGGAATCTCCCGAACTGACGGGCATGCTCAAGGTATCCCCCCAGTGGCAGGCTACCGATTATCAGCGTTGCCTTGCCTATCTGGAACAGCACGAAATCCATGTCGACAGCCGAAATGGTGACCTTGCCGCTCTGCGGGAATTTGTCGTCAACCGCCGGACATTTATGCTCGGATTGCTGGAAAACCAGAATCTGCTTGAGCACGACAAATTTACCGATCTCCTCTGGGCGGTTTTTCATCTGTTGGAAGAACTGGAGGCGCGGCACTCCCTGGACGTCTTGCCACCTAATGATCTGGACCATATTTCCATTGATATCAAACGGGCCTACAGCAACCTGTTGCGGGTTTGGGTGGTGTATATGCAGCACCTGCAGCGTGATTACCCATATCTTTTTTCCCTGGCCGTACGAATGAACCCCATGATTCCTGACGCACACGCGGAGTTTGGCTGAATGTGGAAAAACTATTTTCAAAGGATGAATAATGGACAACAAATCTTCCAACCCACGCTATGCACAACGATTGGAGCCGGAAGAGGCTCAAAAGCACCTTGCGGTTCTGATCGATGCCGATAACGCTCAGGCATCTATAGTTGAAGGGCTGTTTGAGGAAATTGCGAAATTCGGCGTGGCCAGTGTAAAGCGTATCTACGGCGATTGGACCGCCCCGCAGCTGGGTAGTTGGAAAAAGGTGCTGCTCGAATATTCCATAAATCCGGTTCAGCAATTTGCCTATACCAAGGGGAAGAACGCTACGGACAGCTCACTGATTATCGATGCCATGGATCTGCTCTACACACGGCGCTTTGATGGTTTCTGCCTGGTATCGAGTGACAGTGACTTCACCCGTCTGGCGTCCCGCCTGAGAGAGGAGGGACTGACGGTGTACGGCTTTGGCGAAAGAAAAACTCCATCGCCCTTCGTCTCCGCCTGTGACAAGTTCATTTACACGGAGATTCTTCGTACTCCGGCTCTTTTAGTCGTCGAACCGGCTATAAGTCCGGAAAAACCGGCAGCAAAGGGTCGCGGCAGCCTTTCTGCAACCACTGTCACAGCCGAAGGCAAACCGCCGGCAGTTAAGGCTCCTATAAAAAGCGAGGTGCCGCTGGATATGATCGCAAAGGTGATCGATGACATATCCGATGAAAGTGGTTGGACGAATCTCGGTCCGGTCGGCACCAATATCAGCAAACTTCGTCCCGAATTTGATCCACGCCTGTATAATTTCAAAAAACTCAGTGAACTGATCAAGGCGTATCCTAATAATTTTATAATGGAAGAACGCGTGACCAGCACTACTGGAGGCAAGTCGCTGTATGTGAAGAATGCGAAGGGCAAATAGGGTGGGTCTCGTGAGGAATTCAGGGGTAAATCGGTATTGTGTCACCTGAATATTCGCATTACCATTTTGCCGGCGCCGGCAAAATGATCATTTTGTGAGAAGGAAGAAATCTTTGGTTCCGAACCACACACAGGCCACACTCATGCCCTCACCCACCCACCCGTTCTGTCCTCCTCACCTTGCTCTTCGTACTGGCCTGGAACTTCACCTGTTCGCTCGTCGGCTGGGGATGGCCCACGGCCACCAACTAAAATGACACTACCAAACAAAAGTCGAATGTGATATATCATTGATATATACCTGATGAAGGGGGGCTCCGATGAGCAACACGGCAAAAATATTTCAGAATGGTCGTAGCCAGGCAGTGCGGTTACCTGCCGAGTTTCGTTTTTCTACCCATGAAGTTTTTATTGAGCGCCAAGGAGATGCAATTATTCTCAGGCCGAAGCCCGAAAATTGGGACGACTTCTTTTCGAGACCTTCAAAAGTACCAACGGATTTTCTTGCCGACAGGAATGATGTCCCTCCTGAAACACGGGAGCTCTTCTGATGCGCTACATGCTTGATACCAATATATGCAGCTATATCCTCAAAAATCATCCTGTTGCGGTAAAACAGAAATTTGAAGAGGTTGGCGCAGGAAACATCTGCATATCATCAATTGTGCTTGCTGAATTGTGTTACGGCGCCGCTCGCCATCCGAAAGGAATAGTTATACGTCGTGAAATTGATGACTTCGCATCACGATTGGTCATTATTCCGTGGGATGAGATTGCAGCGGATCATTATGGAGCTATCAGAGCCTCTTTGGAAAAGGCCGGCACTCCCGTCGGCGCCATGGATATGTTGATTGCCGCCCACGCCAGAAGCTGTGGAGCTGCGCTCGTCACCAACAACCTGCGGGAGTTTGAGCGAATCAAGGGGCTGATGGTGCTAAACTGGGCTTGACAGCAAACGGCCAATAACCACTCGCAAGCCGGTAAATCCACCTTGTTCCCCTGTCGTTTACCTATCCCCCCAACACAGGTCATACTTATGCCCGAACCCACCAACACCACCCGTTTCGTACTCCTCACCCTCTTCTTCGTGCTGGCCTGGAACTTCACCAGTTCCCTCGTCGGCTGGGGATGGCCTACCGCCACAATAATCTCGTTCGCCATGACAGCAGCCTATACCTGGTACGTCTGGCACCATCATGACTCCCTGCTGGGGCGGATTCTGCTCTTTGGACTGGCGACCGGCTGGACGGAACTCCTGGCGGACCGCTGGCTGGTGGATACGACCGCCACCCTGTTTTACCTGCCGGGCGGCCCGTTTGTGGTACGTTCCCCCCTGTACATGCCCTTCGCCTGGATGATCGTCACGACCCAACTGGGGTACTTTGGCTGGTGGATGGGTAAACGGTGGGGGCTGCCGGCCGCCTCGTTCCTGATTGCCCTGTTTGGCGCGGTCAACATTCCGCTCTATGAGCAGTGGGCCAAAAGCGCCGGCTGGTGGTACTACCAAAACACCCCGATGGCGGGTAACACCCCCTGGTACATCGTTGGCGGCGAATTCCTCATCGCCCTGAGCCTGCCTGCCGCAATCTCGCTGCTGGAAAAGCGGCACTGGAGCGTCAGCATCTGCGCCGGAATTTGCCAAGGGCTCTGGATATGGGTATCCTATTTCATTGCATTCCGGATATCGGGTTAGATGTACTCACTGCCGGAAGCCATGAACAATGATCCTCCGCTGTTTCATGATGGTTCTTTCGAGATAATTAGATGATATAATTAGTCATCACACAGAGAAAGGACAATGATCATGACTACAAATACCGTCAGACTACACCGTGTTATTCGCGCACCGGCCGAAAGAGTCTATCGGGCGTTTCTCGATCCCGATGCGATGGCCAAATGGATGCCGCCTCACGGATTCACCGGCAAGGTTTACCATATTGACGCCAAAGTTGGCGGTACCTATAAGATGTCGTTCACTAACTTCTCGACAGGTCAAACACACTCTTTTGGAGGAACGTATCTTGAATTGGTTCCGAATGAGCGCATTCGCAACAACGACGCGTTCGACGACCCCAACCTGACCGGCGAGATGGTGACAACCGTCTCCCTGCGGGAAGTGTCGTGCGGAACCGAACTGAACATCGTGCAGGAAGGAATCCCTGAAGCCATCCCTCTGGAAGGGTGCTACCTTGGCTGGCAGGAATCGCTTACACTGCTTGCACAGCTGGTCGAGGCTGAGATTCCGGGGTGATGCACGGTCGGCAAGGACCTATTGAGACTATATAAACCGGCCTCACGCAACGCCGCTACGACGCAACGAAAGGCTTTTAAACAAGTAATTTTTTGATTTTACGTCCAAAGGCATTTTTAGTTTCTCGTTGCGTCGTTGCGTGAAAAAGAATTCGTTTTGGTGCGTGAAATGAGTCTATTTTGGTCGGCGTCTGCATTTGCACGTGACCTCCGCAGGGGTAATGGATGAGTGTTTTCGAATCAAGATCCAGGAAAATATGAGGTTTTGAAGTCACCATGCCTGATCCCTCAGCCCCCAGGACAACAACTTCCGACACCTACCTCGCCATCTACGCGGTTGTCGGCCGCATCCCCGAGGGGAGCGTGGCAACCTACGGCCAGGTCGCCGGCCTGGCGGGGCTGCCGGGGCGGGCGCGCCTCGTGGGATACGCCCTGAGCGCCCTTGCAGGCAGGTCAACCATCCCCTGGCACCGGGTCGTCAATGCCCAGGGACGCATAAGCTCCCGCTCCTGCGGCAGCGACGCGGACATGGAGCAACGGTTGCGGCTCGAACACGAGGGGGTAAGTTTTGATGCCGGCGGCTGTATCCCCCTCGAACGGTTCCTATGGCGGCCACAGTTTGCCGGACAGGGTGTCCTGTAGAACGGCTCGGTGATCGCGCGGCATCGCGGTTGAAGCACAAAAAGCCATGAAAATTAGTATTGCTAATTGGCAATCAACATCACCCGCGGCTTGATCAGGGAAAGGCGACTGAGCTGCGCCGCACCTTGAACCGGGCAGAGGGCGATAGAAGGGGTGGGCAGAGCCATGAAATGCGAAGAACCTTTGAGGGACACCATGACTTCCGATAGTCGCCTCCGACGCTCCAGGGCACGTTCCGATGAGATGCTGGAATGGCTGCGGGGCACGGGAAAGACCATTATCATCATCCACGACAATCCGGACCCCGATTGCCTGGCCTCGGCCATGGCGCTCCGCCACCTGCTGGCCATGAAACTGAGCAGGGATGCGATCATCGCCTTTTCCGGCATGATCGCGCGCAGCGAAAACGTCGCCATGGCCAAGGAGCTGGAAATTACGCTCACCCCCCTGGAAACGGTCGATCTGGATGATTTCAGCGCGGTCTGCATGCTCGACACCCAGCCGGGCACCGGCAACAACTCCCTTCCCACGGAGCGCCGGGTGGATGTCGTCATCGATCATCACCCTCTGCGGGAAGAAACCCAAAAATGTCGCCGGGTGGATGTTCGCGCCGATTACGGTGTTACCGCCACGATCCTCTACGAATACCTGCTGGCGCAAAACATCACGATCGGCACCAAGCTGGCTACCGCGCTGTTCTATGCGATCAAATCCGAGACGCAGGACCTGGGGCGGGAGGCGAACGAGCCCGACCGTGACGCCTACCTGTGCCTCTTTCCCGTGGCGAACAAGCGGCTCCTGTATGAAATCACCTATCCCAAACTGCCGGCGGAACACTTCCGGACACTTCACAATGGCGTTGAAAACGCGACGATCTACGGCAA
Source organism: Desulfuromonadaceae bacterium (assembly GCA_049305715.1). Classification (GTDB taxonomy): domain Bacteria; phylum Desulfobacterota; class Desulfuromonadia; order Geobacterales; family Pseudopelobacteraceae; genus JACRCG01. Next base: position 8,621 of record JBAQPK010000199.1, read on the forward strand.
GCTGCTGGTGGTGAACCTGCAGGCGATCCACTTTCCCGAAGTCGTGGCGGAGATGGCCGACTACCTGATCAGGCTGGCGGGGATCGAGACCGTACTGAGCATGGGGCTTTACAACGATGGGGTGATCCTCTCCATTCGCACGACCAGTACGCTCCTCAATGCGGGCAAAATCATCAAAAGGCTGGTGGCGGGGAGAGGAACCGGCGGAGGTCACGGCATGATGGCCGGCGGCAAGCTGGACATTGTGCCTGGCGACCCCGCCGCACTGAAAGAGGTCGAAGCGTTCCTGACCAGGCGGCTGTTTTTTGAACTGTCCATCGGAGACGTGACGCCGGCCAGGCTGATCGACAGGGATGTTCCGGGAGCATAAAATACCGGGAACTTCGGACAGGGAGAGCTGTAACGCATGAAAAAGAAAAAAAGCCCGGAAAAGAGCGGCCAGGTTACCATCACGCGGCAGGAGCACGGGATCTCCCGCACGCTCATGAGCCCGAACGCCTTGCGCGTTCTCTATCGGCTGAAGGATAACGGCTTTGTCGCCTATCTC
>JBAQPK010000200.1:0-6681 GCA_049305715.1 Desulfuromonadaceae bacterium
ATTTTTTACCAACGTCAGAGGCGTGGATTTCTGGATCCATGGCCGCGACCTGCCCGGTTTCCCCGCATCCCACGGCTGCATCGGCCTCTACGATGAGGAGATGCAGCAGAAATACTACCGGTTCCCCCGGCAGCTCCAGCTCCAGGACGCCCGCACCCTCTACGAATGGGTGGTTGGAGCTGAGGAGGACAGCGGCACATTCACCCGTTTGAAGAACGGCCCCAAGGTGCGGATCATCGGCGAGTCGCCCCTCTGAAGATGAACGTCAGCGGAACCGCTCCCTTTTTTCATCCTCAAATCTTTTCAGTTTCCCCCTTCCTCGTTGCCGATGCCCCGTAATTCAACGGAACTGCTGTTCGCAAACGGCATCTTTCCTTTCTGAATAAACGCCCGGTCCAGCATGGCGGCCGCATCGTGCCAGCGGTTGCGGGTATGCAGCATTACCAGAAGTACGCGCGTCCCCTCCCGTTCCGCCAGGGCAATCAGGCATCCCCCCGCGTCAGGGGTGAGACCGGTCTTGACCCCGACAGCTCCGGGGTAGCGGCCGAGCAGATGATTCCTGTTCCGGAGATTGAAGCGCCGCGGTCCGTCCACGGTCCGGATCTGCTGCTGCTGCCGGGAGACCAGATTCCTGAAGATCTCGTTTCCCAGCGCGGTCTCGGCGAGGATGGCCAGGTCATGGGCGGCGGAATAGTGGCGTGGCTGGTCATGGCCGCAGGGGTTGCTGAAATGGGTGCCTTTCAGTCCCAGTTTTTCAGCCCGTGCGTTCATAAGGGTGATGAATCGCCCCCTGCCTCCCCCCACGTGATCGGCCAGGGCGCGGCAGGCATCGTTGGCCGAGAAGATCAGCGTGGCGGCGAGCAGATCGCCGACCGTCATCCGGTCGCCCCGGCGCAGCCCGATGCGCGCTCCGCTCTCCGCGGCAGCGGCGGCGCTCACGGTCACCACCCTGTCCAAGGGTTCCCGTTCCAAGACCAGTAGCGCGGTCATGATCTTGGTGAGGCTTGCCGGGGCGAGCCGCCGCTCCGGGCGATGCGCCCAGACGGTTTCACCGTCGATCCTGAGAATGTAGGATGAGGCGACAGCGGGAAAGGGATCGTCGTTCGCGGCGCCTGCCGTTGTGATCGAGGCCAGCAGGATGGAAATAATGAGTATGATGCGCCGCATGATGTCCGCTCCCGCCTTTTGCATTACCGCTCCTGACCACGGCTTTACACAAAGGCCGTAAAACCGGGTCTTAAGGGAGCAGCACGATCTTGCCAAAAGTGCTTGCCTCCAGAACAGCATGGTGAGCCGCGGCGGCGTCAGCCAGCGGCAGCTCCCTGCTTACCACCGGCCGCAGTGTGCCGTTTTCGAGTCCGGCACCAAAGGCGGCATGCATGCTGGCCAGCTCCTGCTCGCTGGCATTGTAGAGGGTCATACCAAGGACGGCGGCTTCCTTGCCCATGGCAGTACGCGGATCGATCTCGACCCGGCCGCGACTGCCGATCACCACCACCCGTCCGCCGGTAGCCAGCGCGCCGAGGTCATGATCCAGATTCACGTTGGCAAGCATCTCCAGAATCACGTCCACACCCTTGCCGCACGTCAGTTCCTGCAACCTGTCCAGATAGTTGGCGCTGCGGTGATTCAGCACATGGTGGGCACCCTGTGCCAGAACCAGCGCCAGCCCCTCATCAGACCCGGCCGTGCCGATAACACGCAGGCCGGCTGCCCGGGCCAACTGCACGGCGGCAAGTCCCACTCCGCCGCTGGCGCCATGAACCAGAACCGCTTCCCCGGCCACGGCGCGGGCCCGCTGGAACAGCGCCCGGTATGCTGCCCCATAGGGGACACCGATGGCCGCGCCCTGGCCAAAGCTGACCCCCTCAGGGAGCGGATGGGTCTGAAACTCCTTGCAGAGTACTTCTTCCGCATACGTGCCGCTGAGTGACCAGGCAACATAGACCCGCTGCCCCACTTGGCGGTGCTTCACTTCGAAGCCAACGGCACTGATGACGCCGGCCCCGTCGAGACCTGGTGTGTACGGCAGTTTCAGGTCCGGGCGATACAGGCCGGAACGGATATATGCGTCAACCGGGTTCACACCGACGGCAAGCAGCCTGACCACGACTTCAGCCGGTCCCGGGGTCAGTTCGGGAATATCCTCAAGACGCATCACCTCAGGTTCACCAAATGTATGTACACGAATCGCTTTCATTATATTCACCCCTTCCTTCAGCACATTTTCTGCTTATAACGAATTATATCATTTTCTTATAATTGACGCCCGCGATACTGAATTGTGGTCAGGGTTGACTTTCTTTGTCACCCCGGGGTGGTATGATAATACAAAGCAGCCACATTTCCCACGTAGCACAACAGAAGGAGGCACTCATGGATAGACGCACGTTCATCAAGACTGCGCTTGCCGGCACCGTCGCAGGCGGCCTGACGGCGCAGATTGCGGCAGCCGAGCGATATTTCCCGACCAGGGTGGACAAGTCACTCTTCGAAGGGGTCAACCACGTCAAGGCTCCGGCAGCGAAGACCCCGCAGGAGAAAAGTCACGCCCCGGTCATTACGCTCCCCAGGTCTATCAAGGCGGGTGAGCCGTTCAGCGTCGAGGTCTCGGTGGGAGAAAGCCTGCACCCAATGGGACCGGTCCACTGGATTGAGTACATCGAGTTGCGCATGGGAAATGAACCGGCTGGCCGGGTCGACTTCCAGGCCCGCGGCTTCCTGAAACCCAGGGCGGTCTTCACCGTCGTTATCCCCAGGGAAGCGGCGCCCGACGGCAAGCTGACACTGGTGGCGCAGCAGCACTGCAACCTGCACGGATTGTGGGAGTCGAGCGCCGACATAACCGTGGTGTAAGAAACAGCAAAGGCGGCCAATTGGCCGCCTTCTGAATTTCATTGAAAATAAATCCGTCCCGGATTTTCTTCCAGAAAAGTGTAGATAAGTGTAGATTGATATGGAATCAATCAGGAGACGAATGCGTCAGTCATTATACCTGTCTCTCCTGTGATTCTTGCGCTCCTCTTTTTCCTCACGTTTGGCTTCCTTCCGTTCTTCCTTTTCTTCACGTTTCATCTCCCTGCGCTGATCTTTCCACTCCTCTTTGGCGGAACGGAAATGCCTGCCGCGATAGTGATCCCGGTCACGCCGATACACGACGTACTCCTGGTCACGATAGTGGTGAATCCGTTCTATCTTATGCCTGCGGAGACCGGGCGGGAGAGCCCGACGATCCATGGAGACCCAGGGCCCCCGGCTGCGTGACGCCCTGCTCCAGCGGCCGTCACGATAGAGGTAGTAGCTGTTCTGCACGTAGAAGAGATCGTAGGGCAGACCCACCGCAACGTAAAAACCGAGCCGTCCGGGGTAGATGAACTGTACGTCCTCATCCACCTGGATCTGCACCGACGGCTGATACTCCGGTTGATACACCGGCTCAGGTTGATACACGGGTTCCGGTTGATACACGGGTTCCGGCTGGTACACAGGTACCGGTTGATACACCGGTTCACGGACGATTACCTGCCGGGGTTGTGCGCCGAGGTTGATGTTCACGCCAACGCCGACGTTTCCGGCGTAAGAAACCGAAGCGCTGAACATGAGGATGGTGACAAACTGCCATTTAATGAGTCGTTTCATGATGACCTTTCCCTTTTGTTTTGTTGAGTTACAGCCAGGTAACTCTTCGATGTACCGATACGGGTACGTATGCAGATTTTCAGAAACAGGCACAAAAAAACCGGATTGCAGAATATCATCAGATATTTCGGCAACCCGGCTGTCTCGGTGAGACCCTGTAGGCTTTCCGCCCCATCCTTGCGAATGGTTTAGTATTATCGTCTATCACGGCTTACAACACGTTGGGCTTATAGATACTCCTGCCCGACGAACATGTCAAAGCAAAATGCTTCAGGAATAACAAGGACGGCCAAACTTGCCGTCTTATAATCGGCATTATGTCCCCGGAATACTCCCCCAGACGGATGATCCGGCTGGAGTGCTGTTCAGCGACCGGACACTTTGTTTGGACTGGATTAGATCGAATCCAGCCCGAGTTCTTTTAACTTTGATTTCCCCGGCATGGTGGTTTCAGGATCCCAGCCGCGATCCTTATAATACTGGGTGAGCATGGCGTCGAACCGGTTCCGGTCGAGCACCGCCCCCTTCTTCGGGCCAACGGTGAAGGCGTCCTCGAAAAAACGGTCGGGAAGCCGATCGTCTGCACGGCGAAATCCCTCGCGATAATTGAACATCTTCTCCAGATTGAAGATCCTCTCACCGGTTTTTTCGAACTCGGCGTTGTCGTATTCATGGCCGGTGATGGCGCTGAGCAGGGAGAGCATGGGTTCCTCCAGCGCCGGTTCGAAGGTGGGAAAAAAACACATGCCGGTCGAATCGAGGATAGCCCGCCGGTTCTGCATGGCAATGTTGTCGCCGCTCATATGGCAGGCTCCCCTGGAGGCCGTGACATACGAGAGCCCCCTGGGCTGATTTGCCTGGATGTTGTGCGCCGCCAGTTCCAACCCCTTCACCTGGATGGCAAACTTTTCACTCCCTTTGCCGATGTGCCAGGAAAGAGCCCGCACCCCCTCGGCGGCCAGGGCGCCGACGCCGTCCCGGGCGGCGATCTTCTCGATCATCGCCAGGGTCGCATCGACACTCCCCCATTTGAGATCGATACCGTCCAGAAACTTCCGGTCGATCAGGCCTTTTTCGTAGGCCTCCATGAGAAAGCCGATGACGTTACCGGTCGAGATCTGGTCCAGGCCGAGATCGTCGAGAGTGGAGATCGCCTTCAATAATCCGGGCATGTCGGAGATCAAAAGGTTCGACCCCAGCATGACACCGGTTTCATACTCGGGGCCATCGTGGACAACACCGCCGTATTTGCCCTTCGTCATGCCGCTTTTTTTGCAGGCGAGCGGGCAGCAGTAACAGGCGATGTCCTTTACCCAGACATCACGCCGTGCGGCGTCGCCGCCGATTTTATCGGCCTCCGGAAAAGTGCCTTCCCGGTAATTCCGCACCGCTTCGGTCCCGGCATTGCTGTTGCCGACGATGGCCCGGGCCGTTCCCTGCTCCGCCCAGGACTTGGCATAAGCAGAGCCGTAGAGTACTGACCGGGATTTTTCCAAGGCGGCAAGGAACCGCTGATGGTCGGCAACCCCCGGCTGTCCAGACCCCTTCACCGCGATGGCCTTCAGGTTTTTGGACCCCATGACGCAGCCCATACCACCCCGCCCCGCTGCCCGCCCCGCAGTATGCAGGATGCTGGAGTACGGAACGAGATTTTCCCCGGCCGGCCCGATGTAGACGGTCTTTAAACTCCGGTCGCCAAGTTCGACCGGGAATGCCTTGTCAAAGGCATCGGTGCGCATCCCCTTGAACTTTTTGGCGTCGCGGATTTCCACCTTGTCGTCGTCGATAACGACATAGCAGATCTCCGGCGCCTTGCCGGTAATGACGATCCCGTCATAGCCCGCAAAGCGGACTTCGGGACCGAAAAACCCGCCCATGTTCGAGTAGGAAACGGTCGAGGCATGGGGGTAATCGGAGTTAAGCGGCGAGGTGATGGGAGATTTCGTCACCACGCACGTCCGGGACGATGAGGGGACGGGGAGCCCGGAAAACGGCCCGGGCATGAAGATCAGCGGGTTGTCGGGAGAGAGCGGGTTGACTCCCGGCTTCTTCAGCCGGTCCCAGAGGATTTTCATGCCGAGCCCCTGCCCGCCGACGAATTTGTCCAGGTCTTCGGGAGGGACGGCCACCTTTTCACACTTGCCCGTGGAAAGGTCGATGTTCAAAATTACTCCATGGTACCCAGGTTTCCCGCTCATTTTATCCCTCCGAAGCCCTGATAAACAGGATAAGTGCGTTAACGAAGTCATTTTCTGCCAGAAAATAACTTCTAACTTACTAATCAGCTGTCCCATACCAGCCCTTGGCCAGTTCAGCCGCTATTTTTTCCGGTCCATGGCCGTAAAACTTCCGGTCACGCCTGACCTCGACATACGAGAGCGCCCCGAAGGGGCAGCGCTTGACGCATTGCGGGTCCCCGCCGCAGAGCGTGCACATCCGCTCAGGCTTGCCCGTTGCGGGGTTGGGGGTAATGACCCCGGTCCTTTGCCCTGCGCAGGCCTTGGCGCAACTCCGGCAGCCGATGCACCTGCCAGGATCGTTGTGGATCGTGTGAGTCGCCTGATCCCGGTAGAGGGCTCGCCTGCCTGTCCTGGCGTCCGGCTCAACCGGGCACGCCTTGACGCAGGGGGTATCGCTGCACATGGCGCAGACGTTGGGGATATCCACATCGGGATTAAAGCTATGCACCCGGATATTGGCAAAGCGGGGATTCCCCAACCCGGGGAGTTCCCGGCCGGCGATGGACACCGGCCTGTTGCGCGACGAACAGGCCGTTTCACAGGTCCGGCACCCGGTGCACTTCGTGTAATCCACCAGCACCATTTTCAGCTGGGGATCTCCCGAGAGCGCCCATGCCGCAGCATGGACGCCAAACTGGCCGAACAGAACGACGGCGCCTCCCCCTATCCCGATCCCCTTGATGAATTCCCGACGGGTAAGGTTTATTCGCTCATCAGGCCCGTGAGTTTCGTTTTTTTCATTATCCATGTCAGCCTCCTTTAGAGCCTTCGCTTCTTATGGTCTTTCGTTGGTGTTATCGTA
>JBAQPK010000201.1:0-4640 GCA_049305715.1 Desulfuromonadaceae bacterium
CCCGATAACCTGCGAAATCGCCTTGCGGCGCGTCGTCAGAATCAGAAAACCGGCCATCAGGGTGGCAATCGATGCCGGGACAAACATGTAATTCTGGTGTTCCGGCAGCATCGGCAGCCGGCCGGCAAAACCGAAGGAAAGGGCGGTAAAGACTGCACCGAGCAGCAGTGTCGGGACGTACCCCAGAAACGGTTCCACCTCGCGCTTGATCTCGGCGGAATGGACCGCCCGGACTAGCAGCAACGGGATAACGAATCCCTTGATCGCGATGATTACGACCGTAATCCCGACCAGATGCCAGGAAAACGGATGGATCAGGCCGGGCAGAATCCCCAGGATCACCCCCTGAACCGCCACCGCGCGGATGGAAAAGATCAGGCGGCTGGTGCCGAGGGAGATGAAGTTGATCAGCAGAACGAGGACAAGAAGTTGATCGGCCAGAGAAATCATTCCGTTCACCTGATGACAAGCAGGGTAGAAAACGCCGCCAGAATGGTGGCGGCAACCAGCAGCTGGGGGATACGAATCAGGCGCAGACGCGCCATGACCGACTCGACCACTCCGATGAGGACAGCCAGTTCCAGCATGGAGACCATGAAAAGCACCCAGTCGAGAGCAGGGTTGCCGGTCGAATACGGCAGCGCCAGATGGACAAAGAAAGCACCCAGCACAAACAGCTTGAGTGCGGCGGCATACTCGATAATCGCCAGGGCCGGGCCGCTGTGGTCAAGCACCATGACTTCGTGGATCATGGTCAGTTCCAGTTGGGTATTGGGGTCGTAAAACGGGATACGGCAGTTTTCAGCCAGCAGCACGATAAACATCCCGCCGACGAGGAGCAGCAGTGCGGCGCTGGTATGTTGCCAGACACTGAAGTTGATGTTAACCAGCATACTGGAAAGGGAAAACGAACCGGACAGTCGCGACAGGGTGATCAGGGCAAAAAAGAGGGTCGGTTCAGCCAGGCATGAGTAGGTCGCTTCTCTGGCCGACCCCATTCCTTCGAAACTTGAACCGGTATCAAGAGCGGCGGCCATCGTAAAAAAACGCCCCAGTGCAAACAGGTAGGCGTACAGGATCATATCGCCGTCAAATGAGATCGGTGACGGGTGAGCGCCGAACGGTATCAGCAGTGCGGCGACCCCGGCCGTCGCCAGTGCGACGATCGGGCCGGCCCGAAAGACCCAGCTCGTGGTCGTGCTGAACACGGTCCCCTTCTGAAGCAAACGGAGGATGTCATAATAGGGCTGCAGAAACGGCGCACCGACTCTCCCGGCAAACGCCGCCTTCGTTTTGCCGATGACCCCCAGGAGCAGCGGCGGCATAACGAGCGCCAGAAATATATGGATGATACTGTTAGTGATGGTACTCGTCATGGCAGCTCCCACGCGGTCAGTGTGCCCAAAGCATCAGTATAAACAGGGTGGCAAAGATATATATCATATACACATGCATCAGGCCATGCTGCAGTCGCCTCAGAAAGGAGAACGACACCCCGGCCAGGCTGAACAGCGGCGCAATGACCCTCTCCAGAAGCGTTTCGGTCGGGACGTCACTGCAGCGCGCCGCCCCGGGAAAAAGGCCGGACAACGTCGGGCGCTCGACCCGCTGACGCACGATACCATTGAATACCGATACGGCAAGCTCGGAAAACGACGACCCGCCATACTGCACCCGCGACGTACCGCGCTGATACCCGCACCCCCAGGTCGAAGCGAAGGTTACCCGGGCTTTCCCCAGGCGCCACCTCCAGATCAGGGTCACGACCACGGCAGCCGTCAGCAGCAGAACTCCGGCAAGCGAGAGTCTGCCCAGGATGGCACCATATTCCGCCGAAACCACCGTTGAAGACATCTGTGGATAAAATGTTTCGATGGCGGGAGTAACCAGCCGGAGCGCCAGCTGCGGGGCCACCCCGACCAGAAGGCAGAGCAGGGCAAAAAATGCCATCGGCGCCAGCATCGTCACCCTGGCTTCGTGTGGGTGGGCCGCGGCTGGAGTGCGGGGAGTGCCGAGGAAGACCGAGCCGTACAGCTTTGTAAAGGCGACCACCGCCAATCCGCCAACCAGCGCCAGCAGCGGGGCCAGAAAGACCAGATAGACCATGCTGTTCGAGGTGAGCTGCCTGAAAAAGCCGAGATACAGGAGAAATTCGCTGACAAACCCGTTCAGGGGGGGAATGCCGCAGATGGCAACCGACCCGGTCAGAAAGAGCAGCGCCACGCGCGGCATACCTTTGCCGAGCCCCCCCATCAGGTTCATCTCCCGCGTTCCGGCTGCATGAATAATCGCGCCAGAGCCTAAGAACAGCAGCGGCTTGAAGAAACTGTGATTAAGAATGTGCAGCAGTGCGCCCGCCATGCCGAGATACAGCAGCGGAACGTTGTGGTTTGACGCCCCCAGCAGGGCGACTCCGAGTCCGGTCGTGATGATGCCGATATTCTCGATGCTGCTGCAGGCCAGCAGGCGCTTCAGATCACGCTGGGCCACCGCGAAGGCGATCCCCAGCAGGGCAGAGGTGATGCCGGCCACCGTCAGCACCGCCCCCCAGAGCAGCGGCGGGTCATGAAAGAAAGTGGCCGTGCGGAAGATGCCGTACAACCCCATCTTCAGCATGACGCCCGACATGACCGCCGAAACGTGGCTGGGAGCATTGGCGTGGGCCGAGGGGAGCCAGATATGGAGCGGCATGATGCCCGCCTTCGCGCCGAACCCGATAAATGCCGCCAGCGCAATCAGCGTGGCAGCCGGAGGGAGCGCCGAAAGCGAGCCGGCAGCCGGCAGCAGAAAAGAGCCGGTCGTGGCCGCCAGCAGTGAAAAATAGACAAACAGGGCAGCGGTGCCGGCGTGGGTCGCAACCAGATAGACAATCCCGGCGCGCCGGACCTCCTCCCGCTCATGCTCCGTCACCAGGAGGAAGTAGGCGGAAAGCGCCATGATCTCCCACACCATGATAAAAAAGACTCCGTTGCGGGCGGTGAGCAGAATCGCCATGGAGGAGGCCAGCAGGCCGTAGAAAAAAGTCAGGCCGCGTTCGGTGGCGCGATGTTCGGCAGCCGGCCAGTAGCCGACCGCAAAGAGAGAACCGGCGGCGGCAACAAGAAAGACCGGCAGCAGGAAAAATGCCGAGAGGGGATCGATGACGAGTTCGCAGGGGCCGAACGGCAGGCTCCAATCAAGCAGGTAGGTAGTCGTTGTATGACTGAAGAGGAGCTTCAGGGCGGCCGGAACTCCGGCCATGGCGGCCAGGATGGTGGCTGCCGCCGCAATGATCTGGCCGTGACCCGGTTTTCGAAGGAACAGGCCGGGGATACCGGCACAGCCGATAGCAAGCGAGGCAGAGAGCACCACGAGCGCAGGATCAAACAGACCCTGCAGGTAGGAATACATACAAAGAACTCCTTGTGAATAGGTCTGAACGGGTCAAACAAGAGACGGGGCAAAACGTTTCCAGCGGGGATAGATACTGAACCTGAAGCGTATACGTGTCAATTAAAAAGTGTCACAAAAGCAGGCTATTTATTGGATCGACAGCTCATTCACGCGGTTCTTCGGGAAGGCGCCGAAAGTTTTTTACATATCCCGCTTGATCAAAAGGATTGTTCCGATTCATGACGTTGAAAACCCCACGGCACACAACAGTCTCCGCGTTTCCCGTCAGATTCCCCTGGCAGATCTGGTGATCAAGCGTTTGTCTGGTTTCCGGTAATACACTCAGCCTGGTTCGGCCAGCGCCTCGATCCGGCGCGAATTCCAGTCGAGCACCGCCGTGCGGCGGATCATCTTCCCGGCCAGGTCCGGAAACTCACGTTCGATCACTTCGGCGGCAAATCTGGAAAGAAAGTGGGATTTCATGACCGCGCGGGCCCGGTCAACCCCTATCTCGTCATACGGCACCGAAGCGAGCAGCAGGAAGCCGTCGCCCGGAATCCTGCCGGCCGCCATGTTGCTCTCGATAATTGCCGCCGCCTTGCGTATCGGATCGGCCAGGTCGGGGCTGTACGGCCCGACGATCAAGGCCAGGTTGGGGGTATGGAGAAAGTCGAAGCCGCGCCCCAAGCAGATCATCCATTCGCGATGCTCCACAACGAGCGATCGCCGCTCCTGACGCAATCCCTTGATGTGGGAAAGGTTGCCGGCCAGGAGCGGCAGCAGGTCGCTCCGCATTTCGCCGGGCATGTCATGGAAACGAAGCGCCAGCTCCGCCTCAAGCTCATCGACCGCCATGTCGCCGGACAGATCCAGGATATCCCCGTCGGAACCGTGCAGCAGCAGCGCATCCTCATCGGTTTCGAAGCCGCAGATCAGGGGATAGACGGTGTCATGGGCGGCGCCGAAGATGGCCTCCATCTGGCTCCGGATCTGGCGGGTGTGGGCGATTGCCGCCTCGGTATCGCAGTTGAAGCCGGAACAGCCCCGGTGAACGTCACCCCGTGAAAAGTGATAGGTGATCAGGATCAGGACCCGCCGGCCGCTTTTTACCATGCGCTGGACATACTGGGCCAGCACCTCGCCAAGATGGGGCCACCCCATATCGAACATCCCCCCCAGATTGCGGAACGGCTGCATAATGCCGGGGGGGGTGTTGGTTGCTACCGGTATATTGATCCGCCCGTCCATGCATTTCAGGACGGCGATGG
>JBAQPK010000202.1:0-4382 GCA_049305715.1 Desulfuromonadaceae bacterium
GGATAGTCGAGATTAATGCCATTGTACGTGATGCCGGTAGCCGTGCTAAAATCGCGGTGTCTTCAAACGACCGTGATGTTGATCCGGTCGGCGCCTGTGTCGGTATGCGCGGCGCCCGTGTTCAGAATGTTGTTTCCGAGCTGCGGGGAGAAAAAATCGATATTATCCCCTGGTCGGAAGACATCGCCCGCTTTGCCTGCAACGCCCTTTCGCCGGCACAGGTTTCCAAGGTGTTTGTTGACGAGGAAAAGCGCGCCCTCGAAATCATCGTTGCGGACGACCAGCTCTCCCTCGCCATTGGCAAGCGCGGCCAGAACGTCAGCTTGGCGGCCCGTCTGACCGGATGCCGCATTGATATAAAGAGCGAGTCGAAAGTCATGGAGTCGGAACGGCAGGAGTTTTCATCGTTTGACGGCACCGATGCGGATGAAATTGTTGAAACTGACGAAAACGTTGAAGCTGTTGAAGTTAACGAAACTGACGAAGCGCCCGTTCAGGAGCAGGATGCAACTGCTGATGCCGGTGCCGATACCGACGCCGACGCCGAGAAATAAGGAACGTGGCCCCTAAAGGGAATGCAGAAGCTCCGCAGCGGAGTTGCCTCGGCTGCAGAACAAGCAGGGACAAGGGCCTTCTGCTCCGGTTCGTCCTGACTCCGGAGGCGGAAGTCCTGTCAGATCTGGAGAATCGGCTTCCCGGTCGAGGGGCATATACCTGCATAAATAAACGTTGCCTTGCCGTTGCGATTGAGCAACGGCAGTTCAAGCGCTCTTTCAAACATGACGTGACCGTTATGCCGGCAGAACAAATGGTCGAGCATGTCCGTCAGCAGTTACATAGCCGCATTATCGGGTTGGTTGGATTGGCCAACAAGGCTGGTTCGATTACCGGAGGCGGTTCCATGGTAATCGAAGCGCTCAAGGGCAAGAAAAAACCGGGTCTCGTCATCGTGGCAACGGATGTTTCGGAGGCGATTGGCGGTAAAATAATATATGCTGCGACAGTACACGGTGTGCCGCATCGGACTGCCGTAACAAAAGATGATTTCGGAGCGATTTTGGGTAAGGCGCCAAGAAGCGCGATTGCCGTAGCAACAGGCGGCTTTGTTGCGCAATTGGTTAAGGCTATTGACAGATACAGAAACTTCCTGGGGGAGGTATAAAAGGATATGGGTAAAATCAGTGTGGGTAGTTTGGCAAAAACGTTGGGCATAGAGCCTAAGGATGCTATCGCCAGACTTAAGGAAATTGGTGTCGATGCAAAAACGGCAACATCGCAGGTTGATGAGGGTGTCGTTGCGCGCTTGACAGCCCCCCAGTCTAAAGATTCCAGTACCGATGAGGTCAGGGTAGCGTCCAATATCATTCGTCGCCGCGCCAAAGTGGCTCCCGTGGTCGAAGGCGCCGAAGCAGCCGTTGCCGAAGAGGTGGCGCCTGTTAAGCCCCCCGTGGCCGCGCCTCCGGCAGCGGCGCCTGCCGCTGAGGCTCCTGTTGCGGCAGCAGCCCGGATCGAGGAAGAGCCAAAAAAGGTCGCTGCCGTTGCAGCCCCGTCTCCTGTTGAGCCGCCTGCCGAGGCAAAACCGGCGGAAGTGGTAAAAGCCGGACCGAACCAGGCAAGAATTCTTGGCATGATGGAAATCCCCGGTGTTACAAATCGTCCTACCAGGGTCGTAACCAAGGAAGCTCCTGCCACGCCGCGCACCCCTCCTCTGCGTACTCCACAGGATGTAACACAACCAAGAAGGCCGGCGCCCGCTGCCGGCGATCAGAGAAGACCTGCCGGAGCCGATACGAGACGCCCGACTCCCGGATATGATCAGAAACGCCCTGCATCAGCGACGCCGTCCGCTCCCGCCACCGAGCTCGATCGCTCGCGCATGAAGCAGGTCCAGCTTGCTCCGGCGGCGCTTCCCGGAGGGGACAGCCGGCGTGGCGTCAAGAAGGAAGGCCCCGGTTACGGAGACGCCGGCAAAGGCGCCAAAAAAGGTGCTCCGCCAGCCAAGAAAAAAGAGCAGCCGCGCAAGAACGAAATTATTGAAAAACGCGAGCGGGCATTTGATCCGGCCTACAAAGGCTCGAAGAAACGCGGTGGAAAAGAGCGGGTTTCTCCCAATGCCAATAAAACTGAAATTACCGTACCAAAGGCGATCAAGCGTATCATCAAGATTTCGGAAAGCATTTCGGTCGGGGAGCTTGCCAAGCGTCTCGGCATCAAGGCCAACGATCTTATAAAATCGCTGATGAAAATGGGGATGATGGTCACCATCAATCACCAGCTTGATTTCGATACCGCCGCCATTCTGGCGTCCGAGCACGATTATGAAGTTGAAAACGTGGCGGTCGACCTCGATGAGATCCTCGAGTCGACGGTCGATGCACCGGAAACGCTCCAGAAAAGGCCTCCGGTCGTTACGATTATGGGTCATGTCGATCACGGCAAGACCTCACTGCTTGACGCGATTCGCCAGGCCAATGTCATCGCCGGCGAGGCGGGGGGCATCACCCAGCATATCGGTGCCTATGACGTTGAATTGAACGGCCGCAAGATTACCTTCCTCGATACCCCAGGACATGAGGCGTTTACCGCGATGCGTGCCCGCGGCGCCAAGGTCACCGACATCGTTGTGCTCGTCGTGGCCGCCGATGACGGGGTTATGCCGCAGACCAAAGAGGCCATCAACCACTCCAAGGCCGCCGGAGTACCGATCATTGTCGCGATCAATAAAATCGACAAGCCGGGTGCAAAGCCGGACCGGGTGAAGCAGGAGTTGACAGACCAGGGTATTGTCTCCTCGGATTGGGGCGGCGATGTCACGATGGTGGAAGTTTCCGCCAAACAGCGCACTAATCTGGAGGGGCTCCTGGAGATGATTCTGCTCCAGGCCGACCTGATGGAGTTGACAGCCAACCCGGACAAGCTGGCCAAAGGCACCATTGTCGAAGGAAAACTCGACAAGGGTCGCGGTCCGGTTGCCACCGTACTGGTGCAGGAAGGAACGCTCAAAACCGGCGACTATTGCGTCGTCGGGGTTCATTCCGGACGTGTAAGGGCGATGCAGAACGATCGCGGCGAAAAAGTTATCGGGGCCGGCCCGTCCATGCCTGTCGAGCTGGTCGGATTATCCGGTGTACCGGATGCGGGCGATATTTTTGTGGCCATGAAAGACGAAAAACAGGCCAAGGAAATTGCGACATTGCGCCAGATCAAAATGCGTGAAGTCGAGTTTGCCAAACACACCAAGTTGTCGCTGGATGATCTCTATAAACGCATCCAGAGCGGCGAAGTCAAGGACCTCAATGTCGTCGTCAAAGGAGATGTTCAGGGCTCTGTCGAGGCCGTCAGCAACTCCCTGCGCAAGCTGTCGACCGACGCGGTCCGTCTCAACGTTATTCACTCCGCCGTTGGTGCGGTCACCGAAACGGATGTCAATCTGGCCGCTGCTTCGAACGCCATTATCATCGGCTTTAATGTCCGCCCCGAAGTCAAGGCACTGGGACATGCCGATCGGGAAGGCGTCGACATCCGCCTCTACAGTATCATCTACGACGCGGTTGAAGATGTTAAAAAAGCGATGGAAGGACTTCTGGAACCGACCTTCAAAGAGAAATTCCTTGGCCGGGTCGAGATCAGGGACGTATTCAGCGTGCCGAAAATCGGCAATGTGGCCGGTTGTTACGTAACTGACGGCAAGATGGTCCGTAACGCCCAGGTTCGCCTGCTGCGTGATAACGTAGTCATGTATGAGGGGAAAATGTCATCGCTGCGTCGCTTTAAGGACGATGTCAAGGACGTTGCTTCCGGGTATGAATGCGGCATCGGACTTGAAAACTACCATGACATCAAAGTCGGTGATATCATTGAAGCATTTGAGATGGAAAAAATAGCCACCAAACTATAAGGCAAGTATGAAATATGAATTATGAGGGGTGAATTTTTTCATCCTTCATCCTTCATCCTTCATCCTTCATCCTTCGAGGTTCACATGCAGCACAAACGTTCGGAAAAGGTTGCTGAAACCATCCATGAAATTATCTGTTCCATCCTGTCACGGGGGCTTAACGATCCCCGGATCGGTTTTGTTACGATCACCGGTGTCGAGGTTACGGACGATTTAAGTCTGGCCCGCATTTATTTCACCGTTATCGGTGACGAAAATGCCAAAAAAGAGACGGAAGCCGGTCTGAATAGCGCCAAAGGGTTTATTCGCCGCGATATCGGCAAGAAACTGACGATCCGGCACACGCCGGAGCTCGTTTTCAAGTACGATAAATCCCTTGATTACGGGAGCCGGATAGAATCTCTTCTCAAGGAGATACACACTGAGCATGACGGAAACAGTTCAACAGATAATTGAAGTCATTCGTTCCAACTCATCCTTCCTC
>JBAQPK010000203.1:0-3831 GCA_049305715.1 Desulfuromonadaceae bacterium
GGATTACCTGATTGACTTCGGTCGTCAGAATATAGTCCGTCCCCAACCCGGGATCGTGACCAAATTTGCCGGATCCTGGTACATCACCCATACGCTGGATCCCGAATTTGCTTCTCTGGAACGCAATCTGACGGCGCTATCCGAGCTGTACCGATTCCTGCACCGTCGGCATCTGATTTCTGCCGACGAGCTATCTTTTCTTCTCGAAGAGGCTGGACAGCTTGAATTCTACCGGCAGCGGATCGAATCGTTTTTGAATCTCACCGGTGCCGGGTTTTCCGCGTGGGACGCCGAATGTCCGGCAATATTGTGACTGCGGTACGGAGTGACCTGAAATGGCGTGTAAAAAATCAAAACAGATGATCATCACGATTCATGAACAGAATCATCTTCGAAAAGACTGGTACGTTGATTTTGACGGTCAGCCGTTTCAGGATTTTCTGGCTGGAATGATCAGGGAGATGAAACGTTTGGGAGTGCTTGTAACCGTTGTGCGCAATCATGAGACGGTTATCAGGATCAACAGCTATGCCGATCTGCTAAATGTGGTGAAGATCTCCTCCCCGCAGGACGGGCACAGCAACCAGTGCGTCGGTCATATTATCGGAGCAAGCCAACGTCTGGATATTATGGAAGATATCAGCACGGCTGTCAGGCGTGTGGCGTTTGCGCCCGAAACCATCGCCCCTTCCGGTGAATTCAGGAAGGTCTGCCATAACTGCGGTTGTGGATGTTAATACGTTACAAACTGTTTTAGTGCGATAGAATACAAAATCTTGAAGTTCCTACTCGATTGGTGCCGGTTCGCACAGGTTTTCGGCGCAGTTGGCCTCGCCGCCGCAGGTGAAGCAATAGAATTTCGGATCACTGCTTACTCTCGCGATTTCATCATACTGCCCGTTACTTTTCAGCATACAGAGATGTCCGTGGTGATCGGCGCCGCAGCGGCATTTAGTGCTGGTAGTCATTGTCTTTCTCCTGTTGTAATAATATCAGGCTGCTGAAACTGCCGCTACCATACCAGAACATCTGAAAAAAGAAAATGCTTAGATATAGCCATTTCACTCAGTAAAGGAGAACCTTTCCGTGACGTTTGCTCCTTCTTCAATCCTTGTTACCGGAGGGGCCGGATTTATCGGTTCCAATTTCATTCATTCATTTATCTCCAATAACCCGGGGTGCAGAGTCACCAATCTGGATTGCCTGACCTATGCCGGTAATCTGAAAAACCTGACCGCGCTTGAAGGTAATCCGGATTATCGCTTTGTCAAAGGGGATATTGGAGATGCTCCCCTGGTGGCCCGGATTCTTGCCGATCAGCGGATCGATGCGGTGGTGCATTTTGCCGCCGAGTCCCATGTTGACCGTTCCATAACCGGTCCGGAAATATTTGTCCGCACCAATGTGCTTGGCACGCAGGTCTTGCTGGAAGAAAGCCGCAAGCATTGGCAGTCCGGGACCGCCGCCGATTTCCGCTTTCTGCAGATATCAACTGATGAAGTCTATGGCAGTCTGGGTGACACCGGCTATTTTACCGAGGAAACGTCGCTGGCTGCCAATTCTCCGTATTCGGCCAGCAAGGCCGGGGCTGATCTGCTGGTGCGCGCCTATCATGAAACGTTCGGCATGCCGACTCTGAATACCCGCTGCTCGAATAATTATGGCCCCTATCATTTCCCGGAGAAGTTGATCCCGCTCCTGATCCACAATATTATCAATAAAAAACCGCTGCCGGTATACGGAGACGGATTGAATATCCGTGACTGGCTGCATGTCCGGGACCACGCCGCTGCGGTTGAGGTCGTTCTGAAAAAGGCGATCCCCGGTTCGATCTATAATATCGGTGGCAACAACGAATGGAAAAATATCGATATCGTCAATCTGGTCTGCGACCTTCTGGATGACCGCCTCGGGCGGTCAAGGGGAGAGAACCGCACGTTGATCACCTTCGTCAAGGATCGTCCCGGCCACGACCGGCGCTATGCCATTGATGCGTCGCGTCTTAAATCCGATCTTGGCTGGAGTCCCGCGTATACCTTCGAACAGGGGATCGCCGAGACGATCGACTGGTATCTTGCCAATCAGGAATGGGTGGATGGGGTTACCTCCGGTGCGTACCGCGAATATTATCAGAACCAGTATGGCGGAGGTGCCGCTTGATCCTGGTGGTGGGCGCAAACGGCATGCTGGGGCGCGACCTGATTGCGCTTCTGGGGGATAGAGGACAGGGTGTCGACATAGATGAAATCGACATTACGTTGCCTGAATCGGTAGTGAAGGTTATTGGTGCCCTCAAGCCGGAGGTGGTAATTAATTGTGCCGCCTATACCGATGTGGACGGCTGCGAAAGCAATATCGATACGGCAATGGCGATCAACGGCGAAGGGGTAGGATACCTGGCGATGGCCTGCCGTGATCTTGGCGCTCTGCTGGTGCAGATCAGCACAGATTACATCTTTGACGGGGCCAAGGGAACGCCGTACGTCGAGGATGACGCTCCCTGTCCGCTCAGTGTCTACGGCGAATCGAAGCTGGCGGGAGAAATGAACGCCGCCTTCTGTCCCGAGCATTTGATCGTACGGACGCAATGGCTCTACGGGCTGCACGGCAAGAATTTTGTTGAAACCATGCTGCGACTGGGGAGTGAAAAGGATGAGCTGACCGTGGTCGATGATCAGATCGGTTCGCCAACCTGGACCGTGGATCTGGCCCAGGCTGTTATTGCCCTGATAGACCGCGGCTGCCGGGGGGTCTATCATGCGGCCAATTCGGAATATTGCTCGTGGAACAGGTTTGCCACGGCAATTTTTGAAGAAGCCGGTTTGAACGTGTCTGTCGCCCCGATGACAACCACGGAGTTGAATCGTCCGGCCAGGCGGCCGCTCTATTCGACTCTGGATTGCAGCAAATTGACCGGTGATACCGGGTTCCACCCCCAGACATGGCGGGCCGCACTGCGGGAATATCTGGCGCTTAGGATTTCTAGTTTACATTGAAAGGATCAACAATGGAACGCGGTGAACGCCCCTGGGGCACCTATACCGTTCTCGACGAGAACACGAATTATAAAATAAAGCGGATTGAAGTCCTGCCAGGTCAGCGCCTGTCGCTGCAGAAACATCACCATCGCAGTGAACACTGGATCGTGGTGTCCGGCACCGCCCTCGTTACCTGCGGAGACAGTCAGCAGATCGTCAACGTCAATGAATCAACCTTTATCCCGATCGGTCAGAACCATCGCCTTGAAAACCCGGGGAAGATACCGCTTGTCATCATTGAGGTGCAAAGCGGTGAATATCTGGGTGAAGACGATATCATTCGCTTCAATGATGACTACAATCGCTGTGAAGGTCAGAATATTGAATAATTTCGGCTCCATTTCGCGCGCGCTTCTTTTTATGTGCTCTGCCTGTCTGCTGCTGGTCTCTGCGGGATGCGCGGCTTCTTCCACAACGATTATCGAAGAAGAAGTCGTTACCAACAGTAAACCTATGTACAGCTACACGTCGCTCGTGATCCAGGATTTTGAGCTTAAGCGGGAATTGTATTCCGATTCTCTCGCTGCCGATATGAGTCAGCGCGACCTCCGTTATGCGAAGCTCCCCGGTGAATTGTCAGGGCATATCGAACGCTATATAAAGTCTCACCGCACCTATAAAAAAATTTCCCGGGACGGGAAACCGGATGCTTCGACACTGCTGCTGACCGGTAAATTCCTGCGTCTCGGACGTTTCAAAATATCGGTCGTAGCCACGTTGCGCGATGGTGTAAGCGGCCAGGAGGTGGCGTACTTCCGTCAGACGCTGTGGGATGTTTTTGATACGACCGAAT
>JBAQPK010000204.1:0-3095 GCA_049305715.1 Desulfuromonadaceae bacterium
GTCCGGAGGGAGTAAAGGCGCCGTCAGAAAAACTGGAGTGTATATGCAGGTCAATATTCATGCGAGCATACTAGCGCGCCTCGACAAAAAAGTAAAACCGCTATTGCAGAGCACTTCAGCATGGGATAGAATCCGAGGCATGAAACCTGAGGACATCCATGCCGTTATCACCATCCTGCGCGAAGAATACAAAGGGTGGCAGACACCTGCAGTCACGATAGTTGCCCAGTGCAACGGCAGCCCTTTCAAGGTACTGATTTCCTGCATCATTTCGCTTCGCACCAAAGATGAGGTAACTGCCCGGGCCTCTGCACGGATTTTTGCACTGGCCCAGACTCCCGAAGAGATGGCGGAACTCTCCGCCGATGAAATATCTCAACGCATCTATCCGGCCGGCTTTTATCGCACCAAAGCTGAACAGATAGTTCTGTTATCCCGGAAGCTTGTGCAAGAGTATCGCGGAACCGTACCGGACGATATCGATGAACTTCTTCGGTTTAAAGGGGTCGGACGTAAAACCGCCAATCTTGTCATGACCCTCGGCTTCGGCAAACCGGGGATTTGTGTAGATACTCACGTTCACCGTATATGCAATCGCTTCGGATATGTTTCTACAAAAAACCCTGAAGAGACCGAAAAAGCGTTAAGATCTCAGCTGCCTCCTGAATACTGGATTGAAATCAACGACCTGCTTGTCGCATTCGGGCAGAATCATTGCTATCCGGTTTCGCCCCGTTGCTCAAACTGCAGGTTATCAGGTATGTGCAGCCGGATTGGGGTCAAAGTATCCCGATGACACAGAACTCATATAAAAACGGATAATAATAGTATTTGATTATTGCCAGCTGGCAAAAACTCATATAAATTGAAACACTATTCTATGACAGCCACCTACAGGAGGTATTGCATGTTACAAAAAATCGGTTTTATCGGGCTTGGTACTGTCGGGCGTCATATGGCTGCAAATCTGGCCAAGGGGAACTATGAACTGACCGTGTATGATACTGAACTGGCGGTCGTACAAGAATTGTCAGCTGTGGGTGCCAAAGCCTCATCTTCCGCGCTCGAAGCTGCCAAGGGACGTGATCTGGTCATCGCTATCGTGCCTGAAGGCGATGAACTGGGACCGCTCTTTTTTGGCGACAAAGGCATTCTGGCCGGGATCGACAGCGGAACGATCCTCGCGGATATGGGGTCACATTCTCTTGAAACCACGATGAAACTGGCAGAAGAATGTGCAAAAAAGAATGTTCATTATCTCGATGCTCCGGTATGGGGAAGCAAAGACCACGCGGTCAATGGGCTCATGACGATCATAACCTCCGGCGACCCCTCCTTGGCGGGCAAATGTCGTGAACCATTCTCTTTTTTCGGACTCAATACGATCCATGTCGGCCAGATCGGCGATGCCACCAAGATGAAGTTTATTGTTAATCTGGTGCAGGCTGAGTTGGTACAGGTATTGGCAGAAGGGCTGGTATTCGGAGAGAAGATGGGGTTTAACGCCGACAAGATTCTCGAAGTACTCGATACCCGCGGCGTCGCATCACCGCTTTTCCACCAGAAGGGGCGTGCCATGGCCCGCGGCGATTTTTCCCGCAGCCTGGCCCTCAAATATGTCAACGACCAGCTGCATATGGTCATGAATGCCGCACGGCTGGTAGGCCTGAAACTGCCGGCAGCAGAATCAGCCAGCAAAGTGTATCAGGCAGGAGTTGATGCCGGTCTTGGTGAAGAGGACTTCTCGGCTGTCATCAAGGTCATGCGCAAGTAAAGTCCGGCATCGGAATTTACGCATCAGGCGTCCAATGCTTTGGACGCCTGATTTTTTTTGAGCGAAAGGAGCCATACCATGATCGTTCTCGGCATAGATCCCGGCTCACGCATTACCGGCTACGGCCTTATAGAGAAGGCCGGTAATCGTCTGGTCCATATCGACAATGGCGCTATTTTTACCGATACAGCAGCTGACTTCCCCGGCCGACTGAAAATAATCTTTGACGGCCTCCTGGAGGTTATTGTCCGGTACCGTCCTGAACAGGTTGCCATCGAAAATATATTTTTTTCGACAAACCCCCAGAGTGCCCTCAAACTGGGGCAGGCCCGCGGAGCCGCCATTGTCGCGGCAGTTCACAGTGGCTTGCCGGTTGCCGAGTACACAGCACTGCAGGTCAAGCAGGCCGTCGTTGGGCAGGGGCGGGCAGAAAAAGAACAGGTGCAGAAGATGCTGAAGGCGCTGCTCGGATTACCTGAAATTGCCCAGGCTGACGCTTCAGATGCACTTGCGGTCGCAATCTGCCATATAAATTCATACGCCTTAAACTCGGGAGTCGGTGGACGAATCAACTCAAAACAGCAAAAAACATCCTGGAGGGACATGAAGCTATGATTGCACTTCTGACCGGCCGAATCGCCCACAAATCGCCGGACCATATCATCCTCGACGTGCAGGGAGTCGGCTACCGGGTACACATTCCCTTTTCTACGTACTATGAGCTCCCCGAGGAGGGAGGTACGGCGACACTGCACATTCACACCAGCGTCAGGGAGGATGCAATATTGCTCTACGGGTTTCGCACACGCCTGGAAAAATCTTTCTTTCAGTTACTGATCGCCGTTTCCGGCGTCGGTCCCAAACTGGCCCGCGATATCCTCTCCAACATTCAGCCCGGTCCGCTGGCCCAGGCACTGGTTCAGGGGGATCTTAACAAGCTTTCAACCATTCCCGGCATCGGGAAAAAAACGGCAGAACGCCTGGTTCTGGAGTTGAAAGACAAGGTCGGCAAACTGGATTTAACTACGATACCTGCTGCAGGTGCTAGAACAATACCGGCCGAGGACGTTGCCGAAGATGTAATTTCAGCCCTGCTCAATCTTGGCTATAAAGAACCGCAGGTACGAAAAGCTCTGGCCGGGCTGGATGCCGGAGGAGAGGTTACGGTGGAAGGATTGCTGAAACAGGCGTTAAAAACGCTGATGAAATAGAAAACAAAAGCGGCGTACGAATTAATTCGTACGCCGCTCTCGTCTTTGGCTATCTAAACGCATAGCAAACCGCTGAAGGCAAGGACTTTTCGAATAAACCCGGCTTCGTG
>JBAQPK010000205.1:0-10475 GCA_049305715.1 Desulfuromonadaceae bacterium
GACGTGTACATTGAAACGGAGATAAAGAAGGGTGTTCCGTCTTTGCCGGCAGCGGCCGTGGTTGCCAGGGAGAAAAAGCGCGGCGTCTGGGTCGCCGTTAACGGGACAATTGCCTTTAAGGAAGTGACAGTCGGAATCGAGGACCGGAGCGGCTTCACGGAGATCGTCAGCGGTCTGGCGGCTGGAGAACGTGTCGCCATGGCTTTGCCGGCACAGATGGCAAAATTCCGCGACGGCATGAAGGTGCGGGCGGCACAATGAATCTCGCCATTCGTGACATCCGCTATCACCGCGGGCGGTTCATCCTGACCTCCATCGGTCTGGGGCTGCTGCTTGGCGTGGTGATGAGCATGGGCGGCATCTACCGGGGACTCTTTGCCGATGCCCTGGCGGTGCTGGATAACACGAAGGCCGATATCTGGGTGGTACAGCAGGGGACCAACGGCCCGTTTGCAGAGAGTTCACGCATTCCAGAGGATGTCAAGTACCGCATCAGGGCGGTGCCCGGTGTGGCAGAGGCATCCCCGCTTTCCTTTCAGACTCTGCAGATCGAGCATCAGGGAAAGCCGTTCCGCTTCTTCCTCATCGGCTTTGACACGAACGGCTTCGGAGGCCCGCCCGAAATTATCGCCGGTCGGGGCATCAGCCGGAAACACTACGAAATGGTAGTTGCGAAGGCAGCGGGAATTGATCTCGGTGAAAAAATCCGGCTGGGGCTCCACGAGTATACCGTGGTGGGAATAACCGGAAAGGTTGTTTCCTCCGGGGGGGATCCGGCGGTGTACGTAACGCTCGCCGACGCCCAGGATATCCAGTTCAAGAAAGACAACGATGCCATCAGGAACGACCGGGAGCGGGTTGGAGCCGGTCTTGCGGCAATCACGTCCCTCTCCCCTACCCAAGCTCAATATCTGAAAAAGAATATCACCGCCATTACCGAATCGACCCACACGGTAAACGCCGTTGTGGCAAGGTTGGGTCCGGGTGCAAGCCTCCATGAGGTGCAGGAGCGGATCAGCCGCTGGAACCATTTGCGGCCGCTCTCGGTGGAGGAACAGACCAAAATCCTCACCAAAGGGATGATCGAGAAGGCCAGAATGCAGCTGGGGCTGTTTCGCGTCATCCTGCTGGTCATCTCGGGGGTTATCATTTCGCTGATCATCTACACCTCGACACTCGACAAGATCCGGGTCATCGCCACCCTGAAGCTGATCGGTTCCCAGAACCGGGTGATCATCAGCATGATCCTGCAGCAGTCGCTGCTGATGGGGATCCTGGCCTACGGTATCGGCTTTTCCGTGATCCTGCTGACGTACGAAAAATTTCCCCGCCGGATCGTCCTCGAGGCCTTCGACCTGCAGATGTTGTTTGTCATCGTCATGGCAATCTGCACGATATCGAGTTTTGTCGGCATTCGAAAGGCGCTGAAGGTCGAGCCGGCGGAGGCTCTGGGTGGGTAAGACTATGTTTGCGATAGAAGTGGACAACCTGACGAAGATCTACGGGAAGGGCGAAACCGCCGTGACCGCCCTGCGGGATGCACATTTCAAGGTCAGGCCCGGCGAGCTGGTGGCGATACTCGGCCCCTCCGGTTCGGGAAAAACCACCCTGCTGACCTGCATCGGCCTGATAAATGAACCGACGCACGGCACGGTCGTTATCGACGGCACGACTGTCGCCGATGGCGGCTGGCACGGGGACATCGACCTGAAGCGGATGCGGAGGGAAAAGCTCGGCTTCATCTTTCAGGCGCACAACCTGATCCCGTTTCTGACCGCCCAGGAAAACGTGATGGTTGCCCTGGAGATCAACGGACTGACGCGGAGCGATGCAAAGAAGCGCTCTGTCGAACTGCTGAATGCGCTCAACCTCGGACACCGGATCAATAATTATCCGAGCGCCCTTTCCGGAGGTGAATCCCAGCGGGTAGCGATTGCCCGGGCACTGGCTAATAGCCCCAGGGTGATTCTGGCCGATGAGCCGACCGCCGCGCTCGATACGGAGAACGGTAAAAACGTCATGGATCTTTTGAAGAAACTGGCGGTGGAACACCATTCCGCCATCATGGTTGTCACCCACGATCACCGCATGGTGGACGGTTTCGACAGGATTCTGGAGGTCAGCGACGGGCGGATCGTCGGCGAAAGGAGTAACGGAAAACCCGGAAAGCATGGGCGTGAAGCTGCTGCATGAAATCACCGCACGTTATTTTGCCCGGACCAGGTAGATGAAAAAACGAAAAAGAGGTAAGATCATGATCAGAAAAATCAGCGCAGCCTTTACGGGCGGCGCCATCGGCGGGGGCGTGGACAGCTTCAACATATGGGCAATGGGCAAAACCGGTATCAGTGACATGATCGGTCTCGCCATGAAACCGGAGTTCAGCGCGCCGTGGCTCTATCAGCGCATGATATGGGGTGGAATCTGGATGATGCTGCTCCTGTTGCCGCTCATGGGAAACCGTGTAATTCTACGAGGCATGGTGTTCAGTCTGTTTCCCGCGGCAATGATGCTGTTCATCGTCTTGCCATCCATGGGTAAGGGTATGTGGGGGCTCGGTTTCGGCATGGTTACACCGCTGGTGGTTATCGGGCTGAATCTTGTATACGGGATTGTGGCGGCGGGGTGGTATAGATCGGCAACGACGTGAAGTAGGAGGGCTTGAGTACCGCTTGCTTTTCAACGAGCGGAATCACGCAATAAGCGGCTTCATGACAACATCCCTGCGATTTCAGCTGTAGAGGGCGATTTTGCCGGAAAATTTCCCCTGACCGTCGATCACCAGCGCCGGGGTGCTCATAACGCCATATTTCATGATAGAGGGGATCTCCTCCACCTTGATGATTTCCGCCTCGATCTCCTTTTCCTTCACGGCCTTCTGAACCGCTTCATAGAGGGTCTTGCACTTTGCGCAGCCGGTTCCTAAAACTTCGATCTTCATTGGATATCCTCCTCCGAATACTAGTATCAGTGATGATGCCCGCAGCTCGCACGCTGCCGATGGTTGAATTCCTTGATCAGCGGGCCGCCGCTGCAGGTGGAACAATCAAGCTGGATAGTGGTATGAGTAATATGAAAGTGGTGCTCCAGTTCGTGCTCGATGGCGTGCAGCAGCTGGCTGCGCTCTCCGTCATATTCCGGATCTATTTCAACATGGGCAGACAGCGCGAAGATGTGGGAACAGACCGTCCAGATGTTGAGGTGGTGGACATCCAGTACCCCTTCGATCCCGCGAATGTCTGTGGCAACCTGTTCGACGGACATCCCGCGCGGCACCCCCTCCATCAGGATATGCGTCGCCTCCCGCAGCACCCTCCCGGCGCCGACCATGATCAGCAGACCGATGGCGATGGAAATGATCGGATCGGCCTGATACCAGCCGGTGTAGCGCATCAGGATCGCTCCGGCAATCACCCCCACCGAGGCCGCCGCATCTCCCAGTACATGCAGGAAGGCACTGCGGACATTCAGGTCGTCATGGGCGTGTCCGTGCAGACCCTTGGCCGCCAGCAGGTTGGCAATCAGGCCCAGGACCGCAATGACCAGCATCGGAATCGTCTGCACCGCTTCCGGAGCTATCAGCCGCTTGCTCCCTTCGTAGAGAATGCCGACCGCCATCAGAAAAACCGTCAAGCCGTTGATCAGTGAGGCCAGCACTTCGGCCCGGTGCAGGCCGTAGGAATGGCGCTCGCCGGGAGGCTGGGCGGCCAGCTTGATCGCTCCCAGAGAGAGCGCCAGGGCAAATAGGTCCAGAAAGACATGTCCCGCGTCGGAGAGCAGCGCCAGAGAATTGGACCAGATGCCGCCGATGATCTCTGCCACCAGGGTGATGGCGGTCAGAGAAATGGCGAAGATCAAACGGTTCGATATTGTGCGGTCTAAATATGACATTGATGTCCTTTCAGAGGATTGCGTTAAACAGATAGCCGACACAGACGATTGCCGCGGCTACTATCCCAAAGAATATCACCAGCAGCCGATTTTTCAGGACGTTCTTCAGAATAATCGCTTCAGGCAGCGACAGCGCCGTGACCGCCATCATAAACGCCAGCACGGTGCCGATAGCCATCTTTCAGCATGGTGTGCTTCAAAATTACCGGCAATCGAGACCGGCTGCTTTAAGAACGGCCTTGCGGATTAGCTCGGCCGGTATCTCCTCGTAGCTCTTCCCTTCATATTCGACAGTCCGGCAGCTGGTTTCCGAACCGGTGAGGCATGAGCATGACGCGCAGAGGCTTTCATCTGTCGCAGCATCGTCCAGAACCTCTTCCAGCGGGACCCCGTTAAACAGGAGCATGTTCGATTGGACCATGCGTTCTGCGGGGAGGAGGGTTTCAGTGAAGGTTACCGTGACCCCCCTTTCTGCCAGTTCACTGCCCAGTCCCGAAACGACTTCCCTGACCGACGACCCGGTGGCCGCGCAGCGGTCGCAGGTCTGCCCGGCCTTGTCGTAGTGACGCCATTCAATTCCCAGTGTCTTCATGGTTTATTCCTTTCTCCGTAGTGGTCAGAATCATCAGGGCCTTCAGCAACCCGTGACGGTCGGTAATTCAGTACGCCCTAAACCGGGAACCAGCGCCGCTGGAACCAGAAGGCCACATTTACCAGCCCTATCATCACCGGCACCTCCACCAACGGACCGATAACCGCGGCAAAAGCAGCGCCGGAATTGAGACCGAAAACCGCGATCGCCACGGCGATGGCAAGCTCGAAGTTATTGCTGGCTGCGGTGAAGGCCAGTGTAGTGGTCTTGCTGTAATCGGCCCCCATCCTTTTGCCCATCCAGAACGAAACCAGGAACATGACGATAAAGTAGACCCCTAGCGGGATGGCGATACGAACCACATCCATCGGAAGCTGGACGATCAGATTGCCCTTCAGGCTGAACATGACGACGATCGTGAAAAGGAGGGCGATCAGGGTCATAGGGCTGATTTTCGGCACGAACTCCCGGTGATAGCGCTCCTTGCCCATGAGCTTGACGCCCACCAGACGGGTCAGTGCTCCGGCGATGCAGGGGATTCCGAGGTAGATGAAGACGCTCTCGGCGATCTGGCGGATGCTGACGTCCACCACGACTCCTTTGAGTCCCACCAGCGGAGGCAGCACGGTGATAAAGAACCAGGCGTAGACACTGTAGAAGAGCACCTGGAAGATGCTGTTGAAGGCCACCAGACCTGCTGCGTACTCAGTGTTACCTTTTGCCAGTTCGTTCCAGACGATCACCATGGCGATGCAGCGCGCCAGACCGATCATGATCAGGCCTACCATGTACTCCGGCTTGTCCGGCAGCAGCAGCGCGGCCAGGACAAACATCAGCACCGGTCCGATCAGCCAGTTCTGCAGCAGCGAGATGCCGAGGATCTTCTTGTTCTGGAAGACCTCCGGCATATCCTCGTACTTCACCTTGGCGAATGGTGGATACATCATCAGGATCAGGCCGACCGCGATCGGGATATTGGTGGTGCCAGACTGGAAGGAGTTTATGAATGATTCCGTGCCGGGGACGAACCATCCAAGGCCGACACCAAGGGCCATGGCGGCGAAGATCCAGAGGGTAAGCCAGCGGTCGAGGAAGGAGAGTTTGCGGGAAAGGTGTTCGGACATGACGAGTACCTCACGTATAGAGAAAGTGAGGTAATTATATCCGCTTTTGCGGATATATCAAGTTACAATTTTGTCTCAATGGCAGGCTGGATTATCTTTGGTCTGTCGGAAGGCAATCAGGGTATCGCGGTCTGACACAGCCTCGGGAAGGTTGCCGGCATGCTGTTTAAGGGTCCGGAGCAGTTCCATGCAGATGGTGCAGCTCTCCCGGCTCAGCGAGTAGTACATCCAGACCCCGTCACGTCGGGTATCAACCCAGCAGCTGCGCTTGAGGTAGGCCAGGTGGCGTGACACCGTGGATTGCGGCAGTCCCAGCACCGCCATCAGGTCGCAGACGCACAGTTCGCCCTCGGCCTGCAGCAGCAGGACGATGCGCAGGCGGATCGGGTCGGAAAGGGCTTTGATGGTTTGGGCGAGATGTTTCATGTTTGATATTTATAAAGCAGTTATCTGTTGTGGTCAAGAAGCCGGTTTTTATCCATACGAGCGAATATTAAAAGCCTTGATAAATCCGTAAACGCGGATATACTTCATCGCATTATAAGTATTAAAGGAGGTCTGCATGCGGTTAATACTGAGTACGGTTACAACGATGTTGACGTTTGCATCAGTTGCCTTTGCCACTGTCGGCGGAGGCGACATCACCCTGAAGAACAAGGGGGGCGATGTCATCTTCAGTCACGAGACCCACGTTGACGGGATGGCCCAGGCCTGTACCGATTGCCATGACAAGCTCTACACCAGCTCAAGACAGCACAAGACTGTCACCATGAAGCAGATGCAGAAGGGCAAATCATGCGGCGCCTGCCACAACGGCAAGAAGGCTTTTTCGGTTAAAGGCAATTGCGCCAAGTGTCATAAAAAATAGGGAGGAACGTACATGGAAATCAAACGGAGAGATTTTCTCAAGATCACCGCTACTGCCGGCGCCGTGGCGACAATTGGTCTGCCGAAGCTGAATGCTTTTGCGGCAAGTCATCTGCCGATGTCGGGCGACGCGCCAAAAGGCGAATGGATTCCCTCAACCTGTCAGGGGTGTACCGCCTGGTGTCCGGTGGAGTTTTTTGTCCAGGAGGGGCGTGTCGTCAAGGTGCGCGGCAACCAGCGCTCCAAGGCCAACGGCGGCTTTGTCTGCCCGCGGGGTCACCTGATGATCCAGCAGACCTACGACCCTGACCGGATCAAGGTGCCGATGAAGCGCACCAACCCTGCAAAAGGGCGCGGCATCGATCCCAAATTCGTCCCCATCTCCTGGGACGAGGCCCTGGATACTCTGGCCGACAAGATGATGGAACTGCGCACGGCCGGAACGCCGGAGAAGTTGATGTACATGCGCGGCCGCTATTCCTCTACCGCTACCGACCTGCTCTACGGTACGCTGCCCAAAATCTACGGCACTCCCAACTACTTCTCCCACAGCGCCATCTGCGCCGAGGCCGAGAAAATGGGGCCAGGCTACACCCAGGGTTTCTTCGGTTACCGCGATTACGATCTGGCCAAGACCAAGTGTCTGGTGGTCTGGGGCTGCGACCCGCTATCTTCAAACCGTCAGGTGCCCAACGCCATCGACAAATTTAACGGAATCCTTGACCGCGGTACGCTGATTGCGGTCGATCCCCGCATGAGCGCGTCGGTTGCCAAAGCTAACGAATGGCTCCCGATCAAGCCGGGTGAAGATGGCGCCCTGGCCGCCGGCATAGCTCACGTGCTCCTGACTGAAGGGTTCTGGAGCAAGGAGTTTGTCGGCGATTTCAAGGAAGGTAAAAATCTCTTCAAGACCGGAGCCACGGTTGATGAAGCTGCCTTTGTCGAGAAACAGACCCACGGTGTTGTCAAATATTGGAACCTGGAACTGAAGGATAAAACCCCGGCCTGGGCCGCCAAAAAGACGCTGATCCCCGCAGAACAGATCATCCGTGTGGCCCGCGCTATGGGCAAGGCAGGCAGCGCCTGCGCCGTCTGGATGGGACCCGGTGTGGCCATGAGCCCGCGCGGCACCTACGCTTCCATGGCGGTTTATGCCCTGAACGGCATCCTCGGATCCATCGAAACCGAAGGTGGGGTCATGCAGAGCTCCAGCGCACCGACCACCAAATTCCCGGAGATCAAGGATGTCTTTGTCGATGAACTGGCCAAGAAATCGAGCAAGGGGAAAAAGCTCGACGGCCGCGGCGCCAAGGATATGCCGGCCCTCATGGGCGGCATTGACAAGAAGAAGGAAAAGGATGGCACGGTCAAGGAAAGCCTGATGGTGGGTGTCGTTACCAACAACGTGGCCAACGGTCTGCTTAAGCATCCGGATGCCATCAAGGTCTTCATCAGCACCTGGAGTAACTTCAACTTCTCCTGCACCGGCGCCCAGCGATGGGATACGGCCATGGCCAAGATTCCCTTCTTTGTCCACATGGTAACCAATGCCTCGGAGATGACCCAGTTTGCCGATATCGTGCTGCCGGCAACATTTGCCCCCACCGAAAAACTCTCGATCATCGGCAATATGGCCAACCTTCACGGCCACCTGTCGATCCAGCAGCCGGTTGCCACATCGCTCTGGCAGGTAAAATCGGAGGAAGTCGAAGTCATGTGGCTGTTGGCCGAGAAGCTGAAAGCCCGGGGCTTTTCCAGCCTGTACGACTACTATGCCTCATTCGAGGATCCTGAAACCAAAAAGAAGCCGGCCAATGCTGCCGAGTTCGCCGAGATCGCCGCGAAGATTTCTTCCCAGAAGGTTTGGGACGGCAAGGAAAAGATGAAGGGTGACCAGATCGCCGGATGGGCAGATTTCAAAAAGAGGGGCATCTATAACTCGGAAACCTACAAGTACAAGAAGAACTGGGGCAAGGACAATCCTGAGACCAAGAAGTTTGAAGGCAAGTTCAAGACCGAGACCGGTAAGTTCGAGTTTTACAGCGAGACCCTGAAAAAAGCGCTCAAGATGCATGCCGAAAAACATAAGACCACAGTGGACGACATCCTCAAGTCCAGTGGTTACGAAGCCCAGGGTGAACTGGCCTTTGTGCCGCACTACGAGTCACCCAAGCGTCACGGCAGCGGAAAGGAATATCCGTTTACCTTCATTGATCACAAATCAAGGCTTAACCGCGAAGGTCGCAGTGCCAACCTTACCTGGTACCACGAATTCAAAAAGGTGGATGTGGGTGACGACAGCTGGGCTGACGTGGTCAAGATCAACCCGATCGACGGCAAGAAACTCGGCATCAAGAACGGCGACATGGTAAAAATCACCTCGACCACCGGTTCCATCGTCACCACGGCCAAGCTGTGGGAAGGGGTTCGTCCCGGTACGGTTGCAAAATGCTATGGTCAGGGGCACTGGGCCTATGGCCGTGTGGCCGCAAAGGACTATGCCAAGGCGGTAGCCCGTGGCGGCAACAACAATGACCTTCTGGTTGATGATTATGACCGTTTGAGCGGCTCTACAGCACGTAACGGCGGTTTCACCGGCGTCAAGATCGAAAAAGCCTAGGAAAGGGGGGATATAGTACATGTCAAAACAATACGGAATGGTCATAGACCTTCAAAAATGTGTCGGCTGCGGATGCTGTAACATAACCTGCAAGACCGAAAACAATACCCAGGCGAGAGCCAACGGTCAGACCTTTAACTGGTCGGATATCATCAGACGTGAGGAGGGGAAGTTTCCCACCCCTTCCTTTACCGCCATCCCGGTTCTCTGCAATCATTGCAGTGACGCACCCTGCGTCAAGGCCTGCCCGGTGCAGCCCAAGGCGATGTTCAAGACCGCCGACGGCATCACCATGCACAACGAAGAACGCTGTATCGGCTGCCGTCGCTGCCAGAAAGCCTGCCCCTATAGCGCCACGGATGTGGACAAGGAAAAGGCTGCCTACTCGGTCATCAGCGCCAACATCGGCCCGGAAGCCCCCCATGCGGCTTTCCGTGACAGCAGCGAGATGATCAAGGGATGCACCGCTTCCGGCGCCGAGGTTGCCAAACTGGCCGGAGCCGCACCTCCCTATCAGAACAAGTACAGCCACCCGGATTATGAAAACATCCGGAAAAAAGGCGTGGTAGAGAAATGCATCTTCTGCGAACATCGCGTCAAGCAGGGAATAAGACCCTACTGTGTCGAGTCCTGCCCCGCACAGGCCCGCATTTTCGGAGACCTGAACGACCCTGCCAGCGAACCGGCCAAGCTGCTGAAGAAGTACAAGCCGATGCGCCTCAAGGAAGAGAAGGGGACCAGGCCGAACGTGGCCTACGTCCGTGCTTTCAAGGGGGGGAATAAAGTCTGATGGCTTGCAGGTCGTATTGATGTATTATACCGGGATGGGACGCATGTCCCATCCCTCTTTTTTGTAAGGATAATTGCCATGACTAAAAAACAAAGTATCTCTGCAGCTCGCGAAGATGTTTACCGTCTTCTGGCGGCCTGTTTCTATCCGCCGTCTCCGGAGCTGATCGAGGAAAGCTGCTGTGCGACGCTTGCTGCTTTGTTGGAGACTGTAGCACCGGATGCCGCACAATATGCGAGTGAAGCAGGCGTTGCAGGTAGTACCGGTTCTCTTGACTCTCTGGCTGTCGAACATGCCCGCCTGTTCATCGGCCCCTTCCAGCTCGTTGCGCCCCCCTATGGTTCAATCTATCTTGACGATGCCAAAATAGTTATGGGAGATTCGACCGCCAGGGTGTCTGCCTTCTACCACGCCTGCGGTCTGGTTCTGGCCGATGATTTCCACGAACTGCCGGATCATTTTGCCGTGGAACTGGAGTTCATGTCCTGGCTGGCCTTCAAGCAACGGGAGGCAGCGTTGTCCGGCGACGAGGCCGAAGAGGCGCGTGTCTCCAGCCTGCAACAGGAGTTTCTCGACAGGTTCCTGATGCCG
>JBAQPK010000206.1:0-2498 GCA_049305715.1 Desulfuromonadaceae bacterium
GTATTACATGCCGGACAGATAAATCCTTCCGGCCAGTGCAGCCGTGCCAAAAAGGCCGTACACGCAGTGTCATCAGGAAACATTTCTACGAAATCTCGGTACGTATTTGGGTAGTCACGTCCAGGTATCAATGCCAACTTCACTGCTCCCCCATTATGCTAGAAGTTTTTCTTCGCATTATAGCATAGGTGGAGCTAACCGACTACCCCCCTTATTATATTTTTGTAACTATTCAGGTCCGCCTACGGGATCAGCAATTTAAAGCTGGACTCAGGGCGGCTTTTCATTTAAAATGGAATCATGATGGAAGTAATGATTCAGGGACGACTACTAACTGAAAAAGATATCCAATGGATTCGAGAAATGATTGATAGTAACCCGCATTGGCATCGGACCCGATTGTCTCAGGAAATTTGTGTAGTCTGGAACTGGGTGGCTGCCAATGGGCAACTCAAAGATATGGCTTGCCGCACGATGCTACTCAAGCTAGAACGCCGTGGTTACCTGCGCCTACCAGCACGCAGATGTGCCGGACGAAACAATTCATGTAAAGGTCATCACATACCCATCGAGCATTCTATTACCAGCATTGAATGTGTACTGCAGGATCTGACTCCGCTTGCCATTGAGGTCGTTCAGAGTCCTCGTTCGCTTAGCTTATTCAATCATTTGCTGGCGGAGTACCATTACCTTGGATTTGGTGCTACCGTAGGTGAGAACATGAAATATATGGTCTTCGACCGCTACCGTCGCCCGCTGGCCTGTTTGCTCTTTGGTTCAGCCGCTTGGAAGGTGGCTTGTCGTGATCAAGGGATTGGTTGGGACTCCCACACGCGTCAGGCTCGCTTACACCTGATCACCAACAACACAAGATTTCTTATATTGCCCTGGGTTAAGGTTCCCCATCTGGCGAGTCATGTGCTTGGACACACCTCTCGACGTATTAGCGGCGATTGGATGCAAAAATACGGTCATCCCATTGTAATGCTTGAAACGTTCGTGGAACGAGAGCGGTTCCGCGGTATCTGCTATCAAGCGGCTAACTGGCATTGGGTGGGCGAAACCCTGGGGCGCAGCCGCAATGACCGCTACAATACACTTAGGGTTCCCGTGAAAGATGTCTATCTTTATCCACTGGCGAAAAAAGCAAGGGAGAGACTCTGCCATGAAGCGTGAAGACATTTATAAAGTGTATGAAGCCGGTCCTGATGCTGTTGTTCATTTGGTAGAATCGTTATTGGCTACCATTGCACGACTGGAAGAACGGGTCAAGAAGCTGGAGGAGCAGGTCAATAAAAACAGTCGTAATTCCAGCAAACCACCTTCCTCTGATGGATTCAAAAAACCACAACCCAAACGTCTGCGTGAGAAAGGCAAGCGCCCGGTCGGCGGACAAAAGGGGCATCCCGGCCGTACACTCTATATGACAGAACAGCCGGATCACATGGTCGTTCATCCTGTCCTAACTTGCTCTTGTGGCCATGATCTGGAACAAATTGAAGCGAAACGTTATGAACGGCGGCAGGTATGGGATATTCCGCCCCAAAAGATGGACGTTACGGAACACAGAGCTGAGACCAAGGTGTGCCCAGTGTGTGGCTGCCTCAATAAGGCTGAATTTCCTTCCGAGGTGACAGCCCCCGTCCAATACGGGACCAGCGTTAAATCCCTCATTACTTATCTCAGCCAGTACCAACTGCTGCCTTACGACCGAATCCGAGAGTTCTTTCAGGATTTATTCGAGCAGGACATTAGTCAAGCAACGTGTATTCAGGCGAATGAATCCCTCTATCAACGGCTGAAGGACTCCGAAGCAGATATTGTGGAACGCATCAAGCTTAGTGACGTCGCCCATTTTGATGAGACGGGTGTACGTGTTGAAGGTAAATTGCATTGGCTCCATGTCGCAAGCACAACCGAGTACACCCACTACTCAGTGCAGGCGCAACGGGGACAAGTAGGTATCGATGCAGCGGGTATTCTACCCTCGTTCTCTGGAACTGCAGTTCATGATGCTTGGAAACCCTATTGGAAATACACTTGCCTTCATGCTCTGTGCAATGCTCATCTATTGAGAGAACTTACGTTCATCTTTGAGCAGGAAGGTCAGGTATGGGCCGACGCAATGAGCAAGCTACTCATAGAGATTAAAAAGAGGGTGGATGAGAAAAAAGGCTCAGTCGATGCTCTGGAACTGGAGGAGGTTATGGCGTTTGTCCAGCGCTACGATCGAATCATTGAGTTGGGACTCGCTGAGGACGCACGAATGAATCCCCAACAAACCAAGACCGCGAAGAAACGGGGGCGTACCAAACAGAGTAAAGCCAAAAATTTGTTGGACCGCTTGGTTGATCATCAGAAGGAGACGCTTGCGTTCATGTACGATTTTTGTGTCCCTTTCGATAATAACCAAGCCGAACGCGATGTCCGTATGATGAAGGTTCAACAGAAAATTTCCGGCACGTTTCGCAGCAAGCAAGGAGCTGAAACCTTTTGCC
>JBAQPK010000207.1:0-9222 GCA_049305715.1 Desulfuromonadaceae bacterium
GTATCCCCCCCCCCCACTGGCTAAGATAATTCCGGCGGAAATCCCGAGAGCGGACCCCAGACCGATAGCGGCATCCCCCCTCAGCCGTCCCTTCTCTGTCAATTTGAGTATGCCGAGAGACGCGAGCAGCACTATCGGCATAGTCACCAGCAGCGACATGGCCGAATAGAGCTTCAGCGCAAGGGCGATGGCGGTGCTGCCGAAGGTGACATGCGCCAGTCCGTCGCCGATCAACGACAAGCGTCGCAGCACCAGAAAAACCCCCAGCACGGAGCAGAGCAGGGCAATCAGAGTGCCGGCCAGCAGGGCGCGTTGAATAAAGCCGTATGAAAGGATTTCGAGTAGATTCATGGTCAATGGCGGTGGCACATCAAATGCTGGGAGTGCTCGCCGAACAGCGACGACATCTCCGGTGAACAGCAGAATTCGTCAAAACCGCCGTAAAAAAGGATTATTTTATCAAGGTAGAGCATTTTTGAGGCATATTCTCCGATTGCACCGCTGTCATGGGTCACCAGCAGGACTGTGACGCCGCGCGAGCGGTTGATATCAGCGATCATCGCATAAAAACGACCTCTGGTCTCCGGATCGAGGGCGGCGGTCGGTTCATCCAGCACAAGCAGTTCCGGATCGTTAACGATGGCACGGGCAAGCAGAACGCGCTGCAGCTGACCGCCGGAAAGTTCACCTATCAGTTTATGCCTTAGATCATAAATACCCAATTCATCGAGGATCGTACTTATTTTATCATTATCGGATCGATTCAGACGTTTGGGAAACCGTTTGAGCGACAGCAGGCCAAGGCCAACCGTTTCATGCACCGTTGCCGGAAATACCGGATTGACCAGATTGAGGCTTTGCGGCAGATAGCCGACTTTGTGCCAGTCACGGAAATCGGACAAGGGGGTACCGAACAGCGCCGCAGACCCCGTGCTGATCGTTACCAGGCCGAGTATCGCCTTGATCAGCGTACTCTTGCCGGAGCCATTCGGCCCCACGATGCCCACATAATCACCGCGCCGGACCCCAAAGGAAATATCCTCAAGCACCTTCCCTTCGCGATAGCTGCACGACAGCAGCTCTGTTGAAACTATTTCGCCCGGCATTGTAGGCCTTTCCGCAGCTGTTCCAGATTGCGGTCCATCAGATCAAAAAAGGTAACGCCCCGCGACAGGTCCTCCCGCGACAGGTTATGCGCCCCATGGAGCATCAACACCCCCACACCCGCTTCCAGTGCCAGCGTTTCGGTCAGACGGGGGGAAAGCAGCTCTTCGGCAAATAAATATCCTGCGCCCGATGATCTGATTTCCCGGACCAGTGCAACCATCCGCTCGGCCGACGGCTCCGAATCCGAGGAGATTCCGCTGAGTGCGTGATATTCGAGCCCGTAGCGACCTGCCAGGTAGCCGAAGGTATAATGGCCGCCATGGAGGAGTTTTCTGGTCGAGCAGGACGAAAGACTCTGTTTGTAGCGATCGTCAAGCGCCGCCAGCCGTGTTTTCAGGGCTTCGGCATTACGGCGGTACTCGCCGCTGTTGCCCGGATCGGCGGCAATAAAGCCGTCAAGAATTGTATCGACCATACGTGCTGCATTGGCAAAGTCGAGCCAGATGTGAGGATCGATTCCTTTCCGGTCATGAACACTGGCGCCCTCCCCATTCTGCTCGTGATCATGCTCATCCCCGTTCACGCCCGACCGGTAGCTGACACGTTCACCGGCATTGACAACCCGCAGCGTCCTGCTCTCGATGCCGGTGACAATTTTTTCCGCCCACGGCTCCATGTATCTGCTGGTATATATAAACAGTCCGGCACGGCTGATCCTGATCATATCTTCCGGCTTCGGCTCAAAGGTGTGAGGTTCAACACCGGGGGGAAGCAGCATGGACACCTGAGCCTTGTTTCCGGCAATCGTCCGGGCAAAGTCATACAGGGGAAACAGGGTCGTAACCACCTGCAAGCCTGCTGCAGGTTTATCTCCCCCCTTTTGGCACCCGACCGCAAACAGGGCGGCACAGCATGTTGCAATCATGACGATTACGCCGATCCGGACCCTCATGATGTCCGCACGTTTCGCAGCCGGATTCCGTCGGGAGCTATTGAGACGGCCCCCTCCTTGTACAACCCCCCGACCGCTTTTTTAAAACTTTTTTTACTCAGCCGCAGCAGTCCGGCAATCACTTCAGGAGGGCTTTTGTCGGTCACCGGGAGAAATCCGTTATGTGCCGTCAGCGCAGCCAGGATAATCTCACGATCCTTTTCAGCCTCCAGCGCCCCCCCTTTGCGCAGCGTGACATCGACCTTGCCATCGCCCCTGATTTTTTTAACATATCCGCGCAAATGCTCGCCGCGGGCCGGCTTGACAACAAGCTCCGTATGGAATATCAACCCGCCGAAACTTTTGTTGATAATGACCTTGGCACCGAGATCCGTGCAGGCATAGACCAACAGGTCTACCTCTTCACCTTCGGTCAAGCTGCCATCCACCGGTTTGATAAATTTTTCAAGTTTCGCCGACGCCGCAATCCGGCCGCTGTCATGCAGATAGATCCATACCAGCACCCGATCGCCGCGTCTGACCGGTTCCGTCTGCTCTCCAAACGGCAGCAGCAGATCCTTCTCCAATCCCCAGTCAAGAAATGCGCCGACAGTTGTCGCTTCCTTAACCGTTAATAACGCAAACTCTCCCACAACAGCGCGGGGTTTTTTAGTGGTGGCGGTCAAACGCCCATCAGAATCAACGTAAACAAAAACATCAAGAAGTGCGCCGACCTCCGCACCTTTCGGCAGGAGTCGCAAAGGGAGAAGAATATCACCTTCTTCTGACTTGAAAACGGCTCCGGAAGGGGTAATACGGCCAATTGCAAGCTGATTGTAGTTACCGATCTGAATCATGAGTTCTCCCTACTCTTCAGTTCGCGAACTTCCCGGGCAAGCGGCAGTGTGATTCGCCGTTTTTCGGCCATTGAGAAGCGGTATAACTGGTCAAAAGCGGTTATTAATGCGCCAACTTCACGGCTGGTTGTTGCAAGAATGTAGTCGACCACATCATCTGGTATCCTGATCTGATGATCGTCAGCCACCTTCTTGATGATCATTCTCCGGGAGCTGTCGTCAGATGTATCGAGCCTGGCGACCAGTCCCCACAGCAGCCGCGAAGTCAGATGATCATCCATGTTTGCAAGATCACGGGGCGGGAGGACTCCAGCCATTGCAATCGTGCGTCCTGATGTATGAAACTCGTTAAACAGCTGCCACAAAGACCTCCGCAGGTCAGGATCATCCGGCATGTCCTGAAGGTCGTCCACCACCAACCCGCTCGCCGCGGAGAATGTCGACACGAGCCGTTCCGGGTCAAGATGGTCACGGAGAGAGAGGTAGGGGTAATTGCTGCCGGCAATCGATCGCAGCAGATGGGTTTTACCGGACCCCGGGGGGCCGTACAGGTAAAGCAGGCTCTCTGGATCAGCAGGGTCGGCAATTCTCAGCGCAAACCGGAGCGCGGCTATGTTTCCTTCACAGGGGACAAAGCTGTCAAAGCTGAAACACGGGGTAACGGGAAATTCGAAGAACTGTTGCATATCTAGAACAGAGCCGCCTGGGAGGATTCCGGGGCGATGCGATCAAAATGAAGATAGGCAGCACGGGTGGCAACTCTGCCGCGCGGGGTACGATTGATAAACCCGTTCTGGATCAGAAACGGCTCGTAGACATCCTCGATTGTATCACTCTCTTCGCTGATGGCGGCAGCAATGGTGTCCAGCCCAACCGGCCCCCCTCCAAACTTGTCAATAATCGTCAGCAGGATCATACGGTCCATCTGGTCGAAACCCATTTCATCAATTTCAAGCAGCTTCAGGGTTTCCCGCACGACATCGAGAGTTATGAAGCCATCGGCGCGTACCTGTGCATAGTCGCGCACGCGGCGCAGCAGACGGTTGGCGATCCGTGGGGTTCCCCGGCTGCGGCGGGCCAGTTCGGCCGCCCCGTGGGGATCAATTTCCATCCCGAGAATGCCGGACGAACGGCAGATAATGGTGGCAAGTTCATCGTACGTATAAAATTCAAGCCGCGATATGACCCCGAAGCGATCGCGAAGCGGCGAGGAAAGGAGGCCGGCCCGTGTGGTGGCGCCAACCAGCGTGAAACGGGGCAGATCCAGCTTGATCGATCGGGCGCTCGGCCCCTGCCCGATAATGATATCCAGCTGATAATCTTCCATGGCCGGATAAAGAATTTCCTCTACGACATGGGAAAGACGATGGATTTCGTCGATAAACAGCACATCATGCGGTTCAAGATTGGTGAGAATAGCGGCCAGATCTCCCGGACGTTCGATGACCGGCCCGGAGGTGGACTTGATGTTCACCCCCATCTCGCAGGCAATGATGTTGGCAAGAGTCGTCTTGCCGAGCCCGGGAGGACCATACAACAGGACGTGATCGAGCGCTTCCCCCCGCCCCCTGGCGGCATCTATGAACAGACGCAGATTACCCTTGATCTTCTCCTGTCCGATGTAGTCATCAAACGATCGAGGACGCAACGTTGCGTCATACTGGGAATCATCATCCCGTTTTTCAGGGGTGATTGTGCGGTTTTTAGTGGGATCCATCTTTGCTCCGGTGCTGATGTGTAAAAGAAACCTTAAGTTCTGCAGACCGGGCCCTGACTGAAGATTTGAATTATTGCGGCTTCCCGACCAGTTTCTGTATCCCGGCGACCGTCAGTGCCGCATCGCTCAGGAGGCCGTCAGCCATACGCTTGAAGGAGGCTCGTCCCGACGCCACCTCATTTTCACCAATCACGACACTATAGCGCGCCTTGAGCTTGTCAGCCCGGCGCATCTGGCTTTTCAGGCTCTTTCCTTCGTAATCCATTTCGACCCGGACTCCGGATTTTAACAGACCGTTCATCAGGCTGAATGCGACGTCACGCTCCCCTCCCCCCATCGTTGCGATAAACAGATCCGGGAAAGTCTCAAACTCCTGGCTGCCGAGCAGCAGCGCAACCCGTTCCAGCCCGACTGCGAAACCGATTCCGGGAATGGCCGGTCCCCCGAGCTGCGAAATCAGGCCATCATAGCGCCCGCCTGCGGCTACAGCGGATTGCGAACCGAGCAGTCCGGTAACCATCTCAAAGGTCGTACGGGTATAATAATCAAGTCCGCGAACCATGCGGGAATTGATGCTGTACGGGGTGGATGAAAGGTCAAGATAGCGGCGCACGCTGCTGAAATGATCGTCACAGCCGTTGCAGAGATGCTCAAGAACTGACGGAGCCCCGGCAGTCGCCTCAATGCAGCCCGGCACCTTGCAGTCCAGTGTGCGGAGCGGATTGGTGGCAAAGCGCCGTTTGCAATCTTCGCAGAGATGCCCGATCCGCTCTACCAGAAAGCTGCGCAAAGCGGTGCGGTAAGCGGGACGGCACTCAGGACAACCGAGCGAGTTTATTTGAAGTGCCGGCTCATCCAAGCCGATTTCCCGAAAAAAGGAGGTCAGCATGTTCAATACCTGAGCGTCTGCCAGCGGGTCATTGACACCGGTGATTTCGGCGCCGATCTGATGAAATTGCCGGTAACGACCTTTTTGGGGACGTTCATAGCGGAACATCGGCCCCAGATAGTACAGTTTTGCGATCGGATCCTGCGCATACAGCTTATGTTCGATAAACGCACGCATGACTCCGGCTGTTCCTTCCGGCCGAAGCGTAACGCTGTTTTCACCCTTGTCAACGAAAGTGTACATCTCCTTTTCTACAATATCAGTCGCATCACCGATCGAGCGGCAAAAAAGCTCGGTTTTTTCCATCACCGGAACCCGGATTTCCCCAAAGCCGTTCAGATCAAAGACCCTGCGGGCCGTCTGCTCAATATACTGCCAGCGCCCTGATTCATCCGGCAAGATATCATTAAATCCTTTGACTGCTGTAAGTGCCACAGATCACCTCTTGAGTAGATAATTCAACGAGCGTTCAAGCTGAAACCTTACCACCCCCAGCCTCTCCGAAAACAGGAGGCGCTGGGGGTGGCAAGGTTTGATTGCAAAGACGAATAATCAGGAAACAGCCGTTACACGACGGACACTGTTTTTTCCTGATATTTTGCCCGCATACATGGCCTTATCGGCCATTTCGAGCAGTACATCCTTTGACGTGGTATCATCAGGACAGCAGGCATAGCCGATACTGCAGGTCAGGCGAATAACCTTTCCGCCACATCCGTAAAAATGATGGTCCTCGACCTGCTTTCGGATACGTTCGGCAACCATCTCGGCGGTCGCGCTGGGTGTTTCTACCAGAATAGCGGTATACTCATCTCCACCGTACCGGATAACGATATCAACATCCCGGACCGATTTTTTGATCAGTACGCCGAATTCCGCCAGCACCTTACTGCCCACCAGATGTCCATGAGAATCGTTTACCAGTTTAAACGAATCAACATCGATAAAAAGAACCGCCAGGTGCGATGCATACCGCTCAACCCGTTTCATTTCACGTTCAAGAGCAATATCCAGATAGCGATGGTTGTAGAGGCCGCTGACATCATCAATAAACAATAGATCCTTTGCTTTGGAAAACATTTCCGCGTTTTCAAAGGCGAGGAGCGACTGTTCGATCAAAAAAAGAATATTCTTTTTGCATGCAGCAATATCAGGAAGTGTGCAGAG
This sequence comes from Desulfuromonadaceae bacterium, assembly GCA_049305715.1. Taxonomy (GTDB): domain Bacteria; phylum Desulfobacterota; class Desulfuromonadia; order Geobacterales; family Pseudopelobacteraceae; genus JACRCG01. Next base: position 6,669 of record JBAQPK010000207.1, read on the forward strand.
GGGGTTATTCAGAAGCACGACCATGCCGATCCTCACCGCATGGCTGTAAACCGGTATCAGGAATGCTTCAGCAAACCCTTCCGAGATGTACGGCAGTGAAAGGTCCAGATGCTCGATTGAAAACTGTGACGGTATTGGTGAAGCAATCCAGGCGTTTATCTCTTCCAGGAGAGATGCGCCCAATGCGGCTGAAATCCCTTTGGACACCTTGAGCTCAAAAGTGTCATCCACCCTGAAAAAACCGAGGGCACAGCTTAGTCCGGCTTCACGGGCGACCGCCTCAACCAGCAGGTGGCACAGGCGTTCACTGTCCAGGCAGCCGGCAATAGCCTGACTGGCGCGGAAAAGCGAAAGCATGTTTTTCAATTCTTCGTTTTCATCGAGGAGACGGCGCTGCTGGATGCACTGGGCAACGGAATGTTTGAATTCATCCGGATTGACAGGTTTTACGAGATAATCCCGGGCACCATGCTTCAGGGCAAAAATCGCGGTCTCCAGATTTGCATTGCCGGTGACCATGATGACATCAACCGTCGGATAACTTTCGCGGACACGTGAAAGGATCTCAAGCCCGCTGACATCAGGCAAGGCCAGATCGGTAATGACCACCGAATACTGCCCGTTGACAAGCATATCGAGCCCGTCGAGCCCGCAGGAAGCGGTCTCGACCTGATACCCTTCGGCTTGCAGCAGGTTGGAGAATATTTCCCGAAAGAAACGGTCGTCTTCAACTAAAAGGATTGTATCCATTTAATGTCGCCCAATAAAGAAATCGAACAAATTGATCCTGTCTATGTACTCTATTTCATGGTACGGAGTCAACGTCATTCGGGCTTGTAGGGAGTTGAAGCAGACCAGCCGACCCCATCGGTAACAAGTTCGATCGATCCATCACGGTCCGTACGGTATAAATGAATACCTTTAGATCTCAACAGATCCACGGTTCGGGTCGAAGGCAGCCCGAACCGGTTTCCGGCGCCGGCGGAAATCAGCGCCACCTGCGGACGCACCCGTTCAAGGAATTCTTCCGAGGTTGAGTATCGACTTCCATGATGTCCGACTTTAAGAACAGTCGATTTCAAATCATGACGACCGGCAAGCATCCGCTGTTCAGCCTCAAAGCCTGCATCTGCACAGAATATCATGCTGAAATCGCCATAACCGAGGCGGAACACGAGCGACTGTTCATTTACGCTCGATTCGTCAATTCCTGCCGGCACACGCTCTGATCCGGCCGGAGAAAGCACCGTAATAACGACAGGCCCGGGCAGCGTGATAACATCTCCGGCAGCAACAGTACGCTGCGGCACCCCTTTTTTTTTCAACTCGCTCCGTATCGCGGCTGACACATCCGTGCCGCTCCAGAACTCGCCGACAGCAAAGTGTTTTATAACGAAAGGGAGGCCGCCACTGTGATCGGGGTGATCGTGCGTGGCGATCATCCTGTCAATACGCCCGATGTGCAGCGCTCCCAATGCCGGAGCCAGAACACGCTGGCCGAAATCACGGCCGGTATCATGCAGATATCCGCCGCCATCCACGAGCAAGGTCGAACCATCCGGAAGTTGCACCAGCATCGATTCGGCCTGACCGACACTGAGCATCGTGATACGGAGACGGCCGTCTGCCGCGGTTGCGGTGTACAAATGCAGGAAAATGGCGGCGGCAGGTATCAGTACCGCCGAGACCGGAAGTAGAATCCTGCTTCTCAAAAAAGTCATACAGGTCATGAATAGCAGAAAAAAGAGCATATCCCAACCGGTTATGCCGTAGAAGGTAAGCACCGGAAGCGAGGTACACCACATGATAAACTGGTTGGAGACCGTAACAAGTGAGACTGTCGGCCAGAGCAGCAGGGGAGCAAGCGCCGGAAACAGCATAACAAGCGGCAGTACGATGAAGCCGGCCAGCACAGCGCCGTAACCCAAAAGCGGCACAATCAGAAAATTGGTCAGAATGCCGTTGAGCGAGGCGACCTTGAAGATAAATAGTACCGGCAGAAGGGTTACGCACGAAGCGGCAACAGATGCGGCAATAAACTGGATCATGCCGCGCAGCCAGTGTGAACGTATGGCTGCCGTATGCGTCATGATCAGCGGAACCGCAACAAGAATACCCCACAGCGACAGGAAGGAAAGCTGAAACGACACGTCAAAAAGGGTTGGCGGATTGATCGCAACCAGAAAAAACGCCGCCAGCAGGAGAGTGTTGATCGAATCCCGCTCCCGTTCTGAAAGCAGTGCCACGGCAAAGACTGTCAGCATGATCACCGAGCGAGCCGTTGCAGGAGCAGAGCCGGTCAGGAAAAGATATGCCAGCATGGCTGGAACGGCGATCAGCACCGCGGTTCTGCGGATGTTCCAGCGCAGTGCCGGATATTCAAAGCGGGTCAGAAACCATATCGTCAACATCGTCATGAATGCCACGATGATGCCGACATGGAAACCGGAGACAGACAGAATATGATTGACCCCTGCCCTGGTATAGGCATCGGCAAGATCGCGGGGTATCCTTCGCTGATCCCCGATAAGGAGCGCCGTCAGGATTGAAGTGA
>JBAQPK010000208.1:0-1587 GCA_049305715.1 Desulfuromonadaceae bacterium
GTACGGGATTGTCCTGACCTGTCTGGTGCAGGGAACACTGGGCGGGCTCGGATTCTGGGTTGCTGGACTTCCATCGCCGATCCTGTTCGGCGCACTGATGGCGGTCTGCGCCCTGATACCGCTCATCGGCACCGCCCTGATCTGGCTTCCCGGCGCGCTTTACCTGCTGATGCACGGCCAGACGATGTATGCGCTGCTGCTGGTCGCCTGGGGTATCGTGGTCGTCAGTGGCATTGACAACATCATTCGCCCGCTGTTCATCAGCGGCATAGCCAAGCTCCACATCCTGATCATCGTACTCGGCGTGCTCGGCGGAATACTTGCGTTCGGGATTACAGGGGTGGTGGCGGGTCCGGTGATCCTGGCCCTCGTCCTTGTCTTTTTCGAGGAATCCCGTCAGGAAAAAGCGCTTCCGGAAGGGCGCGATCATTCATGAAGATCGCATCTCAATTGCGGTTCTTGTCAACCTTTCAGTTGCCGAATCACCCTCCTTCGCGGCGAGACCGCATCGCCGACGGGGAAGAAAGACGTGCCGATCATTTTTCGTTCTGACTTTTCAAGGAGGAGGACCGATGAGCACTACAAGACTGGTAGTTATCGGCGGTGATGCAGCAGGGATGAGCGCCGCCTCACAGGCCAAACGTCGCAGTCCCGGGCTGGAGATTGTCGTCTTCGAGCGCGGCCCACACTCCTCCTATTCCGCCTGCGGAATTCCGTACTATGTCGGCCGTGTTGTCGACAAGCAGGAGTCACTTATTGTCCGCACTCCGGAAAAGTTTCGGGAGCGGGAGGGGATTGACGTCAGAATTCTCCATGATGTAGAGGAGATTGATCCGGCAGGGGGGAGAGTCCGTGTTCGCGACCTGCAGAGCGGCGGCGTCCGGTGGGAACCCTATGACCAGCTTCTGATCGCTACCGGCGCCCTGCCGTTCTGTCCGGATCTCCCCGGCTCGGATGCCGTCGCCGTCTGCGGAGTAAACACCCTCCAGAGCGGTTTGGAACTGCGACAGCGTCTGGATGCCGGCGGCGTGAAAAGGGGGGTGATCGTCGGCGGCGGGTACATCGGCCTGGAGATGGCGGAAGCTCTTGTCAATCAAGGTCTGGAGGTCTCCCTGATCAGCAGGCCCCCTCAGGTCATGGGAACCCTCGATTACGACATGGGGACCCTGGTCTCCCAGGCTCTGCGTGATAGCGGCGTCAATCTGTATCTTGAGGAGACCCTCACCGCCTTCGAGACTAGAGACGGCGCAGTGACCGGTGTCGTGACCGATAAACGGACGGTGCCGGCTGACCTCGTGGTCCTCGGCCTGGGGGTGCGTCCCAATACGGCGCTGGCGGCGGCCGCCGGCATCCCGCTGGGGGAGAAGGGAGCGATCCGGGTGAACGGCCGCATGGAGACCGGCATAGCCGGCATCTGGGCCGCCGGTGACTGTGCCGAGTCGTTCCACCTGGTCAGCCGTCGACCTTTCTACATCGCCCTCGGCACCGTCGCCAACCGACAGGGGAGGGTGGCCGGCATCAATCTGGGAGGGGGATATGCCACTTTCCCCGGAGTGGTCGGAACGGCAGTTACAAAGATATGTCAGG
>JBAQPK010000209.1:0-17231 GCA_049305715.1 Desulfuromonadaceae bacterium
CCTCGGCTGTCACCAATCCGGCCACTGGTGAGACACTCGGCACTGTTCCGAAAATGGGCGCTGCCGAGACCCGCCGCGCAATTGACGCCGCCGCGACCGCCCTCCCCGCCTGGAGGGCCAGAACCGCCAAGGATCGTTCCGGCATCCTGAGGCGCTGGTTCGAGTTGATCATGACCAACCAGGACGATCTTGCCGTCATTATGACCGCTGAGCAGGGAAAACCGCTGGCGGAGGCAAAGGGTGAAATCGCCTATGCGGCATCATTTATCGAGTGGTTTGCCGAAGAGGGGAAGCGGGTGTATGGAGATACGATTCCCGGCCACACCGCCGACAAGCGCATTGTTGTCATAAAAGAACCGGTCGGAGTTTGCGCCGCCATAACCCCCTGGAATTTTCCCGCCGCCATGATCACCCGCAAGGCCGGACCGGCACTCGCCGCCGGCTGCACGATGGTTGTCAAACCGGCCAGCGCCACCCCTTTCTCAGCCCTGGCGCTGGCGGAACTCGGCGAGCGTGCCGGGATTCCGGCCGGCGTGTTCAGCGTCGTTACCGGCTCCGCCTCTGCCATCGGCGATGAGATGACCGCCAATCCGCTCGTCCGCAAGCTGACCTTTACCGGATCGACCGAGGTCGGAAAACGGCTTATGGCGCAGTGTGCCGCCACCGTCAAGAAGGTTTCGCTTGAGCTGGGCGGGAATGCCCCGTTCATAGTTTTTGACGATGCCGATCTCGATGCCGCCGTCGAGGGGGCCATTGCGTCAAAGTACCGCAATACCGGCCAGACCTGTGTTTGCACTAATCGGCTGCTGGTGCAGTCCGGCGTCTACGATCTGTTCATACAAAAACTGTCGGACGCCGTTGCCGTGATGAAGGTCGGCAACGGTTTGACCGAAGACGTCCAACAGGGGCCGCTGATCAACATGGCCGCCGTCGAAAAAATTGAAGAGCATATCGCCGATGCCGTCGCCAAGGGCGCCAGAATTGTCCGTGGCGGCAAGCGTCACCCCCTGGGCGGCACTTTTTTTGAACCGACGATCATGGCCGATGTCACCTCCGGGATGCTGGTTGCCCGCGAAGAGACCTTCGGCCCACTGGCTCCGGTGTTCCGATTTGACAGCGATGCGGACGCGATTCAAATGGCGAATGATACCGAATTCGGTCTGGCATCATATTTCTACAGCCGCGACATAAGCCGCGTCTGGCGAACCGCCGAAGCGCTGGAATACGGCATGGTCGGCATCAATACCGGCCTGATATCAACCGAGGTCGCCCCTTTCGGCGGCATGAAGGAGTCCGGAATCGGACGTGAAGGTTCCCGCTATGGAATCGATGAGTTTATCGAGGTCAAGTACCTCTGTCTGGGAGGGGTATGATGCCGCGGCAGCTACTCAATTCCCTCTCCCTGAGGGAGAGGGCCAGGGTGAGGGGTAAATGTTGATGCTTATGGCACCGCTGCCCCCTCATCCGGCCTTCGGCCACCTTCTCCCTCAGGGAGAAGGGAATTGCGGGAGATCAGTGCTAATCAGGAAAATATTTATTGACACGTTTGCCGTGCAACTGATATTTTTAGCCACATATTTCACACTGATTAACTCAACATACATATTCTTATCGAGAGCGACCGAGGGACTGGCCCTGTGACGTCGCGGCAACCAGCCTTCCGGCAAGGTGCCAAATCCAGCGGAACCTTTACAAAGGTTCCGGGAGATAAGGAAGAGCGCCATCCACACGATCCTCTTCCGCACCCCGGAAGGGGATTTTTTCTTTTAGTAAGTTAGAAATAGTTTTCTGCGTGCTTCCGGCAGAAAAGATTTCGTTAACGCACGTATCCTGTTTATCAGGGCTGGAGGAGATCATGAACATCGCAACACAGGCGGTACAGATCGGACTTGAATGGGACAGTCGTACCGGAGCGGTCACCGTGCCGATCTATCAGACCGCCACCTTCAGGCATCCGGGACTCGGCCAAAGCACCGGTTATGATTACAGCCGCTCGGGCAATCCGACTCGTCAGGTGCTGGAAGACGGCATCGCACGGCTGGACGATGCGGCCCGCGGCTTCGCCTATTCGTCCGGTATGGCGGCGATCGCCAACCTGCTGCTGCTTTTCAAATCCGGTGACCACCTGATCGTGACGGAAGATCTCTACGGAGGCACCTGTCGCCTGTTTGACAAAGTTTTCAGCCAGTACGGGCTTTCATTCAGCTATGTTGATACCAGCGACACTGCTGCAATAGCGGCAGCTCTTCAGCCGTCAACCAGGGGTGTCTTTGTCGAAACTCTCACCAACCCGCTCCTTAAATTCGCCGACCTCCGGACAATTTCAACATTCTGCAAGGCTAACAACCTGCTGCTGATCGCCGACAATACATTTCTGACCCCTTATCTGCTCAGGCCGCTCGACCTGGGAGCCGATATCGCCGTCTACAGTGCGACCAAATACCTGGCCGGGCACAACGACACCGTAGCCGGTGTGGTGACCGTCAAGGACCCGCAACTTGCCGAAAAAGTGTATTTCCATCAGAACTCAGTCGGCGCGGTCTTGGGACCGCAGGATTCCTGGCTGACGACCCGCGGCATCAAAACCCTCGGGGTGAGGCTGGACCGCCAACAGCAGAATGCCGGACGGATCGCGGAGTGGCTGGCGGCACACCCCCGTATAACAAAAGTGTATTACCCCGGCCTGAAGGATCACCCGGATCACGCCCTGATGGGTCGAGATTCACGCGGTTTCGGCGCCATGATCGCCTTTGAGGTTGACAAGTTCGAGCTGGTCGAGCAGATTCTGCTGAAGACAAGCCTGATCTCGTTTGCCGAAAGTCTCGGGGGGGTTGAAAGCCTGATAACCTTTCCGGAGGTACAGACCCACGCCGACATTCCGCCGGAGCTGCGGGCCAGATTGGGTATCAACAACGTACTGCTACGCCTGTCTGTCGGGATCGAGGATTGCGATGACCTGATCGAAGACCTGCGGCAGGCACTGGAGGGATAAGATGAAACGAGCAACACAAATGATCCACGGCGGCCCGACGATAGACCAGCAGACCGGGGCGCTCGGGGTGCCGATCTACCAGATTTCCACCTATCGCCAGACCTCGGTCGACCATTTCAGCAAGTATGACTACGCCCGCGGCGACAACCCGACCCGCGAAGCGCTGGAAGATACGATTGCGACTCTGGAGTGCGGCACGCGTTGTCTGGCGTTCGCTTCCGGCATGGCCGCCATCTCCACGACACTGATGATTTTCTCACCCGGCGACCACCTGGTGGTCTGCGACGATGTCTACGGTGGAGCCTACCGGGTACTCTCCACCATATTCAGCAGAATGGGAATAGCTTCCACCTTCGTCGATGCCACAGACCTGGCGGCCATTGAAGCGGCCATCCGCCCGGAGACAAAGGGGCTCTATCTCGAAACACCGTCCAATCCGCTCCTGAAAGTTACCGACCTGCGCGGAGCCGTTGACATCGCCCGCCGCCACGACATCATCACCCTGGTGGACAATACGTTCATGACCCCCTATCTGCAGCGCCCGCTGGAACTCGGCTGCGACATCGTCCTGCACAGCGGCACCAAGTTCATCAACGGCCACAGCGACGTGATCTGCGGCTTTACCGTTGTCAGGGACAAGGAATTGGGGCAGCGCATCCGCTATATCCAGAATGCCTTCGGCACCGGCCTGGGGCCGCAGGATTCATTCCTGACGCTGCGCGGCGTCAAGACCCTCAAGGTCAGGATGGATCAGAGCCAGAGCAATACTCTCACGGTCGTCGAATGGCTGAAACGGCATCCGCGCGTTACCGCCGTCCACTATCCGGGGCTCCCCGGGCATCCCGGCCACGCCATCCATAATGCCCAGGCAGACGGGCCGGGGGCGGTCTTCTCGTTTGAACTCGATTCGTATGAAACGACGAAGAGACTCCTGGAAAATTCCCATCTGGCGGCTTTCGCGGTCAGCCTGGGAGGGGTCGAGAGCATCATCTCCTACCCCGCCAGAATGTCCCACGCCTCCGTGCCGAAAGAGGAACGGGAGCGCAAAGGGATCACCGATACGCTGGTGCGGCTCTCGGTCGGACTTGAAGACCCGGACGACCTGATCGCCGATCTTCAGCAGGCGATCGGGTAGAGAACGTGGATATCCGTATAAACGAAAAACCGGCGGTCATCGAGGACGGCCTGACGCTCGGTAGGGTTGCGGAACTTCACAAATCCGGAGCCGATGTGCTGATCCTGAACGGCTTTCCGGCCCCGCCAGATACCGTGTTGAACGACGGAGATGAGCTCTTCCTGATCCGGCGCGGCGAAGTGCCGACCGTGGAAGAGTTGGAGAGCCTGATGGCGTCCCGTCACACCCCCGGCGTACATGCCCGCCTTAAAATGGCCTCGGTCGGCATCGCCGGTGTCGGCGGCCTCGGTTCGGCGGTGGCGGTTGCCCTGGCGCGTGTCGGCGTCGGGCGGCTGGTGATCGCTGACTTTGACGTCGTGGAGCCATCCAACCTCAACCGGCAGCAGTATTTTATCGACCAGATCGGCCACCACAAAGTTGGCGCGCTGGCCTCCAACCTGCGACGGATCAACCCGTACGTTTCCGTTGAAGCGCATTGCGTGCGGCTCGACCCGGAGAATATTCCGGAGGTTTTCTCCGGCTGCCCGATCATCGTTGAAGCCTTTGACCGCGCCGACATGAAAGCGATGCTGGTAAACAGGGTCCTTGAGTCGATGCCCCGGAGCACCGTTGTCGCCGCTTCCGGGCTGGCGGGGTACGGGCCGAACAACAGCATCGAAACGCGCAGGGTATCGCCGCGCCTCTATCTGATCGGTGATGCCGTTTCGGAAGCGGCGCCGGGTAACGGCCTTATGGCGCCCCGTGTCGGCATCGCCGCGCACCATCAGGCAAATCAAGTCATCAGGATTTTGTTGGGGGAAGAGCAATGAGTACGATCGCCGTAGCCATGAGCGGAGGGGTCGATTCCTCCGTCACCGCCGCTCTGCTGAAACAGGAGGGACATGAGGTCATCGGCATCACGATGCGTCTTTTTGCCCCGCACAGCAGCGGCATCGGGTCGGCCGTTCACGATGCCGCCGTCGTGGCGTCGCATCTGGGGATTCCCCACCACGTCGCCGACTTTGCCCCTGATTTCAGCAGGCTGATCATCGGCGACTTCATCGAGGAATACCGGCTCGGACACACACCAAACCCCTGTGTCCGCTGCAACCGCTACATAAAGTTCGGGCTGCTGCTGGAGAAGGCCCGGGAACTGGGGGCGGAACTGCTTGCAACCGGACACTATGTCAGAAAAACGGTCGATCCTGACGGCACCTGCCACCTCCGGATTGCGGAGTACGCCCGCAAGGATCAGTCGTATTTTCTCTATACGCTGACCCAGCAGCAGCTGCGGCAGGTGCTGTTCCCGCTCGGCACGGTCGCAAGCAAGGACGAAGTGCGCCGCATGGCGCGCGAATTCGCTCTCCCGGTCGCGGAGAAAAGTGACAGCCAGGAGGTCTGCTTCATTCCGAACGATGATTATGTCGCCTTTCTGGAAGGGAACGGGGCGCCAAGCGGGACCGATGGCGACATCATTCATCTGAACGGACAGATTGTCGGCCGCCATCATGGCACTCACCGCTACACGATCGGCCAGCGCAAGGGACTGGGAGTCGCCTGGAGCGAACCGCTCTATGTGACGGCGATTGATGCGGAACGAAATGTCGTCGTGGTAGGGGAGCAGCAGCATGTATTTGCGGCCGGCCTGCAGGCAGAAGCCGTCAGCTGGGTCGGCGCGCCGGAGCGGGAGGAGTTTGCCGCGTCCTGCAAGATCCGTTACCGCCACCAACCGGTGAGCTGCCGGGTGCGGCTGTTGGAGGGAGAGCGCTGTGATGTCCGTTTTGACCAGCCGCAAAAAGCGATCACTCCCGGACAGGCGCTGGTTTTCTACCGGGGGGATGAAGTGCTGGGAGGGGGGCGGATCGTTAGTTCATGGGGCTAAGCGGACCTAGCCCCTGGGAGTTTTTATCTTGAACTCCAGGTACTGCACCGCTTTTTTAAGTTTTTCGTTGGACACCATCATTTCCGAAAAGAGGCCGAGAGCGGCAAGCACCCGTTTTTCTGCGTTTTTACCGACAAACCCCTCCCCTTCCACGATACTCCTCAGATAGCCGAGCAGGGAGTTCTGTTCATCCTCTCCCCGCACGCGCTTCGGATCGGCAATAAACAGCAGATACCGGGCCTTTTCACGAACCGATTTTCCCAGATGTCTTTCCGACAGAAGCGACTCAATTACTGTTGCAATACTCCCCTGCTCGGCATAATTCAGATCGCTGTTCTCAAGGTAGGAGGCGAGATATTCGAGAGCAGAGAGACGGCTTGCGGAATCCCCCATCTTGAACAGCAGCAGGTGCGCTGCCTTTAACTTCAGAACATCCGCCTGATCCGGATGGAGAAAGCAGCGCAGCATCAAGGACAGTTTTTCACTCGCAGCCGGTGTCAGGGCGGAATCCTCTGATTTCAACTGGATCTGTTCGAGCAGTTCACGCTTGTTGGCATATTCGCCGAAACGAATCTGGACTATCAGGGCTCGAACCTGCGGGTCAAGGGTCACATCCCACAATTCGTCAACGGCGCGCAGAATCCTTCGGCAGACGGCCCGAATCTTTTCTTCCTTCGCCGGTTCTTCCTGATTCCAGTAATCCGGGTAGGTATCAAGAACCAGGTCGGACTCTTCCGGGTTTTTCGCTTTTTCCAGCACATCCCTGAAGTAGTTCAGAATCTTGATCTGATAATTGCGGTCGCTCTCATTGAGAGGCCTGAGGAGATCCTCCAGAAACATGCTGTTCAACCCGGAAGCCCCGCTGCAGAGGTAACGGTACACACCCTCTGCCTTGTCAACCTGCTTTTCGATGTATTTGCGGCGCAGGGTTTCACCCAGATTGGTAGAATGGACCTTCTTGAAAAAGACACTCAGCATGTTGGATGCGTGATGCTTGATGTTATTGTCGATTTCATCGGAGACAACGATATCCAGGCAGGCGTCAAATATTTTCACCTGTTCTCGCTCATCGCTGGATGAATCGATATATTCCTCGATTATCGCCAGTATTTCAGCCACATGAGCACGGTTGCGGCTATTGAGAAGCGTCGTGAAGGTTTCACGCAGGCTGCCGGAATCAACAATGCCGAACAGGAATTTGACGGCCGCATTCCTGCTTGCAGGCCCCTTGCCATCGGAAGATTTCAGCAGTTTCAAAATACTTTCCGCCGGGTCGGTGACCCAGTCCGGCACCAGGTCCTCCATGAAATGCTCCGCTTTTCTCCGAACCAGGGCGTCCAGATCATAGATAAAATAGCGCGCGACATCGATCCGGAAATCGCGGCTGGCAGAGGACGAAGCGATAAATGCGAGCGCCTCCGCCTTGTCTTTGGAAGAAAGACGCGCAATATCCTTCTTGGCCTTGGATGAGTCATTGATTTTTACATAAAAATTGACTATGTCTTTGACCGATACTTCCGCTTCTACATCGATTTCCATATCAGCTGCCTTTCCGAACGGTTTGCGCGAGTATAACCGTAAGCGCTGTTATGCGCAACACATCATGAGAACAGGGCACATCCGCCCGGAGGGACACCATGCGTACCAAACCGGACCCGATAAATAGAGATACGTTCGTTAACGAAAATATTCTCTGCAAAACACCGTGGAAAACGATTTCCCGATCACTGCTCTGTCTTTCTCTGCTCGCTTTATCGGCCGGCCCCGCATCGGCGGAAAACAGCATCACCTTTTACCGGGATGGCACGCTGCATCACCAGGAAGCCGTCGCTGCCAGAGGAGTCATTGATATCCCCCTCGCTGCCGGTCTGCTGGAGCACACGCTCACGATCGCTCCAGCGGCCGGCACCTCGATTCTCAGCGTTGAAACAGATACGCGGGGATCGGGAAGCAGATCCGGCAAAGAGTTTGAAATACTGACCGAGCAGCGGCGCCGGCTTGAAGATCGCCTGCAGGCATTGGAGACACGGGAAGCGATTTTTACCTCCGCGGCCAAAGCACAGAGCGGCAAGGCGCCGCGCAAGAGCAAGACGAATCCCGACCCGATGCAGACCATCCGCCAGGGCACCGACTTTGCCATTGCCCAGCTGGAAGCTGTCTATACCGCGCGCCGCAAGGCGGCGCAGGAAATCCGGAAAATAGACGCCCGCCTCGCGGCTGCCGGGAAAGCGGGCCGACCGGCGGAGAACTCCGTACGGGTATCGGTTGCTCCGGGACGCGGCAGGGTAACGCTCCGTTATGCCACGGCGGAACAAGGCTGGCAGCCGCAGTACAATCTGCATCTGACGGGTGACGGAGCCGCGCGGTTGCTCCTTTCCGCACGGATAACCGGAAACGGCCGCGGGCATCAGACCCGCGTTTCCCCGGGGTCGCTCGCTGAAGCCGGAACCGCGAAGACCTTTCCGGTTCAGGCCGGCAGCGTCGTTCTGGCCGATTACCCCGTGCCGGTAACGGAAGCGCTCCACACCGGGGGGGGCTATACCCGCTTTTCCGGGACGATCACAAACAGCACCCCGTACTATCTGCCGCCGGGTCAATCCGGCCTGTTCAGGAGCGGGACGTATCTGGGGAAATTCAGATTTGAAGGGCTTTCATCGGGGAGAAGCAGGATTATTTCCATGGGGAAGTAATTGACGGTCCGGACATTGCCTTATCGGCTGACTACGGCGTCCATTTAATGCGTATCCCGAAAATACGGCTGCCCGGATCAGATCCGGGCAGCCGTTTGAGTAACTGCATCAAACAAGATGGCTTGCCGGTTTACTTTAAAAGAATCTCGATACTGGCAGTTTTTTTGGTCTCTTCAAGGTATTTCTGGATAGCTTCGTTAACTTTCTGCCGTTTGAGAAACTCTTCGATATTTGCTTTCACATCGTTGAACGCGGTTGTCTCCGCCGGTTTTTTCTCCGTCAGTTTGATGATATGATACCCGAACTGGGTTTCGACAACATCACTGATTTCACCCGGCTTGAGCGCAAAAGCGGCTTTTTCAAACGGAGGCACCATCTGACCTTTGCCGAAGAATCCGAGGTCCCCCCCCTGCTGACTGCTCGGACAGGTTGAATTGCCTTTTGCCAATGCGGCAAAGTCGGCTCCACTGGCCAACTCTTTTCGCAGCTTTTCAACCTTCTCACGGGCCTTTTTCCTGTCATCAGCAGATGTCTTGTCATCAGCGCCAATCAGGATATGGCTGGCTTTGACGGATTCATCCCGCTTGAACTTATCCAGATTCTTGTCATAGAAGGCGCGGATTTCCGGCTCCGAAACGGCAACCTTTGACACGAATGTTGCTTCAACGAACCGGGAGATCAAAAGGTCGCGGCGGGTATATTCACGCAGATCCTTTTCATTCATTTCAAGATCCTTGATGGCGTTCTTGAATTCCTGCTCATCCTTGAAACGGGCTTTCCCCTGGGCCACCTTGGCATCAATCTGTTTATCCAGATCCTTAATCTCCAGCTTTGCAGCGGCCTGATAGAGCAGTTCCGCCGATATCATCTGTTCCACGGCCTGTCTGTCGAGGGCCGCCTGCTGTTCAGCAGGCACCGTCTGTCCCCGGAGCAGAACTTTCTTTGCGCGGCGCAGTTCAAGGGCATCGAGCGCCTTCCCGTTGACACGCGCGACGGGCCCTTGGAGCGGGGCAGAGGAGGGAGAAGCCGTGACACTTTCTGTTTTTGACCCCGGCCCGGCAGCGGCGGCATAACTCCCGCACGACACGAGTGCGGCAACCAGAATTCCCCTTAACCATACTGATGAATGAACGTTCTGCATCGTACCGGATACTCCTTTGAAATGAGATTTCAGGTAGTCTAGCACACTCGACCAGCGCATGGAAAGCCAAACATACTTTTGACATTTGAGTTGCTTTAAGATACATTCCCGACGTTTTACGTATCAATCTACTTTGTGCCATGCAACCAGTCGGCAACCAGTACATCAGGAGGAAACGTGGAAATGAAAAGGGTTCTCGTAGTTGATGACAGCCTCTCGGTTGCCCGCCAGCTTGAGAAGATAATAGCTGCATCAGGCGACTTCACCTGCGTCGGACACGCCAAGAACGGCGCGGAGGCGATCAAGATGAATCACACCGAAGATCCGGAAATCATCTGCATGGATATGAACATGCCCGGCATGGACGGCCTGACGGCCCTGCGTACGCTCTCGGTCATGGACAAAGAGGTCAAGGTCGTGATGGTGACATCGCTCGGCGGGGTCGGTGACAAGTTTACCGAAGCGCTTAGACTTGGCGCCAAAAATGTCATCTCGAAACCGTTCGAAGCCGACAACGTCCTGCGAATTCTGCGGGAGCTCTGATTCATCTTCCGCATTGCAATAGAGTACATTAGGTTTTCCGACGAAAAACATTTTCGATCATGCACGCATACTGCATATCAGGATTACACAAGGGGTTGCATATGGCTGTTAAATTTTTCGGACAATTCCTTGTGGAACAGGGGATCGTCACCAGTGATGCGCTGCTGAGCGCGATCAACCTTCAGGACAGGAACAATCTGAAATTTGGCGAGATGGCCGTAGCGATGGGGCTGATTACTCCGACGGACATTCAGCGGGCCCACAACGCCCAGATGTCCCGGGACATGCGACTGGGCGACCTGCTGGTCGAGATGGGTTTATTAACGCTCGACCAGATGAATGATATCGTTACCCGTCAGAACAATACCCACATGTACATCGGTGAAGCTCTGGTACAGGTTGGAGCGTTGACACCTGAAGGACTCCAAAAACAGCTCGATGCCTTCAAGGCCGATCAGGCCGGATATGTATCGAACAGCATCGAGCTCCCGGCCGCCTCCGCCGGCAACAGCATCTGGGAAATGACGGCGGACCTTACCCACAAGATGATCACCCGCGTTCTTGGTCTGCAGTTCCGTCCCGGAAAATGCACCGTGGCAACAGCCATACCCTCCAACTTCATGCTGGCGGCCATTGATCTGAACGGTGACGTGGAGGCCCGCTACCTGATCTCTGTTTCAGAGGATTTGCAGAAATCCATCGCCCGGGCAATTTTGAGCGAAACTTCCGTTGACCATGAGCCGCCCGAAGTACTTGAAGACACCGTCATGGAGTTTGCCAACGTCGTCTGCGGCAACATAGCGGCCAAAGCCTCACAGATGGGGGTCATCATCACTATCAATCCTCCTGTCTCGATTCGCCCGCCGGCGAACGGCCTGCCGATTCCGGACGGCCGGACCGCGCTCAGCTTCCCGATTCATATCGTCGGCGGTGACGTGATGGAAATGATTCTGCTGATCAAGAAGTGATTGGCCGACAGGATTACGGAACCAATATCTATAAAGGGCATTCGGCGCAGCAGCCGGATGCCCTTTCTGTTTTACCCCTCACCTAAAATCTCCTTTGTTTCACGGCTGTACTCCCCGGATTCATCCCGAACGACAAGCGGCGGGAGCAGCTCCAGTGTTGACCTGCTCCCCTTGGCCAGTTCCGCAAGAAACATGGTGGCGGGTGCGGTGACTCTGTCATGCACCATCCGTAACCTGTGCAGCGCCAGGTTCAGTTCCCCCGCGTGAACGATAAAATCCGTCAGACGCGACGGATGCTGAATGAAGCAAATCCTGCCGCCCGGTTTCACAAGATATTTGGCAACGGTCATAAAATCGGCTAGGGCGGCGGTTGTTTCATGACGGGCAGCATCACGGCCGGCCCTGGGACTGACGCGACCGCTCCCCGGTTTCCTGAAAGGGGGATTGGATACGACCAGATCAAAGGTTGAGTCCGGATAGCTCCCGCGCAGGTTGATGACGTCTTCTGCATGAGCAGAGACTCTTCCCGCCAGCTCATTGTGCTGGATATTCCGTTCGACAAGCGCCGCCATTTCGGGGTTGTTTTCGACAGCCACCACCGAAGCCGCGGGGTTGGTCCGGGCCAGCAGCAGCGAAATGATTCCGCAGCCGGCTCCCAGGTCGATGATCCTCCCCCCCGGCTTCACTGTCTGGCAGAACCGGGTCAGCAGAAGGGCATCCAGCGAATATCTATACCCCAATCGTGGCTGAAACAGCTGCAAACCGAACAACTTGAGATCTTCGCGTGTCAACGTTCCCCCCTTCGACTCCGCTCGGGGCAAGCCTTCAACATTCAACATTCCTCCGTCTTCCCCGCCACTCCCGCGACAAGATGACAGCGAACAGGGCAAATGATGAAAACGTGATCCATTTGCCGATCTTGAATGAAAGAGGATCAAAACGGAATTCAATCCGGTGGGAACCCTGCGTTAGATAGACCCCCCGCAGGACATGATTGACCGGTACTATTTCGACCTGCCGTCCGTCCACAAAGGCATTCCACCCCTGATGGAATTTTTCTCCCGTTACAAGCAGTGCGTTTGAACGGGGAGACGCCTCCAGCTCGACAGTATCATCCTTGTACGACACCACCCGAACATACCCTGGAAATGCGACTGACGGGTCATTGGGGTCTGCCAGCGGAATTGGGGGTTGATTTTCCACCAGCGCCACACGGGTCGGGTTCAATGAGGGACTGTTCAAAATATTCAGACGCTGATTCTGGTCAGGTATGGCCACAGCCGAAGGAACCAGCCACGCTTTGGGGAGAACGTTCCTGTTTTCCAGCACGGTCTGATTATCCACAGGAGAACTGAATACCGGGATATATTTCTGGCCGAACTGCTTTTTTTCCTTTTCATACTCATCCGTCCCGACAATCAGGTACTTTACGTTGAGCATATCCGGCATGGCTGACTGGATATTGAAGGCATCCAGAAACTCCTGCCACCTTCGTTGCTGAACCGGATTTGATGTGAACATGGCCGGAATCTTGTTGGTGGCAAGAATCATGGGATCGCTTCCGTCCATGGGGAGCACCCGGTTCATTCCAGCCTCCTTCTGCAAAAACTCGATAACCGGTGTTTTTCTGCCCTTAACATGATCCGGGACCGGCACGGTAAAGAGAAACTTTGCATTGACACGGGCAACATCCCCCACAAACAGGGCAAGGAGCATGACGATGAGGATTCGTGATCCGGACTTGAAACGGTAGCGTGCGTATACCACCCCTGTGCACAGGGCGGCAAGCAGCGCTGCGATCGCGGTCTCATTGACCAGGTTGTTCCAGCGCTGTCCGATCAGATAACTCCCCTCTTCATAACGGGTAGGCTGGCCGATCTGGGGAGAAAACAGGTCAATGGTGAAGCGGGGCGCAAAGCGCTCAATCACGAGAGCGAGCATCAGAACGGCGACAAAAGCGCCAAGTCCCTGAAGATAGCGACGAAAGGCGACAGACGGCAGGACGGCCCCCTCCTTCAGGATGTCGAGACCGCGGGCCGCAAGCGCCCCAAGCGCAAGAAGCGGAATGAACATCATCATTTTGGGAACACGGAACCGGTTAATACCGGGGAAATAATCATATAAGAAATTATAGAATGGGGTGTACTTCCCCATGGAAAACAAGATGCCGAAAACAAGTACGATACAGGCGATCTGCGTGATCCGGTCTCGCCGGAAAATGAGCGGCAGCGGCAGAAGCAGCCAGGGAAGCAGCCCCATGTAGGTCATGGTCTGTGTAAAGACCATCCTTCCCCAGTAGTAGGCAGGGATATTCGGCGGATTCAGCCCCGCTTCCTGGCGCGAAAAGCCGTACATGCCGGGCACAAGGAAGGCCGCCGTCTCCTCGGGCGGCATCGACCAAGACATGGCCTCTTCACGATCAAGCCCGCCTTTGCCCTGATTAGCCCCGCTCTGCGCCCCTCGATTGGTATCCTTCGACCAACCGGCAAGGGGGGCCAGTGAGATTGCGACGCAACTGAGGAAGAAAATCAGTGTGATCAGGTTCAGGCCCAGCATCCGGGCGATGAAACGCCCCCCGGTACCGTGGTGATCGCAGACGAGCCAGTACGTGCGGAATGATCCGTAGACCGCCAGCGAAAGACAGGTATAAAAGGCGATCTGCCAATGGATATTGAAGAACTGAAAGGCCAGCACAAGACCGGCGGTGAAGAAATACACGGGACGAAGCGTCCGGTATCCTTTTTCGATGACATAAAATGCCCAGGGAGCAAACGAGATGGTGGCAATCTTCATGACATGCCCCGCATTGATGAGCGAGGCATTCTCGGTTGCCAGCGCGAACATCATCCCTCCCAGCAGTGATGCGATGCGGCTGCAACCGATGCACCGGCAGTAGAAGTAGGCGCCGACTGCGCCAAAATAAAGATGCAGCACAATGAACCAGGCAACATTGGCAGGAGACGGAAGCAACTTGAAGATAAGATTCCGAAAGTAAAGGAGCTGGCTTGACGACATCCCTCCCAGCTGTGTGTAACCGCTGTTTATGTACGGTTCCCACCCGGCTGAGCTGAAATCCATCCTGAGAATATCGGAGATCGACTTGCTTTTGATTCCCGTGATCCCCCAGTAAAACTCGTTGATGATGTCGGGGGCCCTGATTATCTGGTCAGTAAAGAGTACCCGGGCAAAACATGCAACCAGGATGGCAAAAAGCAGGGATACGCAGAGCAGGTCTTTTTTTCGATCAGTCATTTATTAACTCCGAAGCTAACTGCAGGAAATTGTTTGTCGGTAGAATCCATCAAGCTCTCTCACCAGGGTCACCCATTCAAAATACCGATGCATGTACTCCCGGGACGACTGTCCAACCGACCTGCGCAAATCGGCATCGTTCAGCAGAGTGACCAGCCGTTCAACCAGACCGTCATCAGTGTCGAATCTCGTGGCCTCCATATCGATCAGATATTCCGCGGCCTGACCAATCCGGTCGCCCACCACCGGTATCCCGGCAGCAAGGAGCTCCGTCAGCTTGGCCGGGCACTTGGCCCGGTTGACCAGGGTATCATCGAGGAGATACAGGGCCACATCACCGGCGGCCAAATGATCGGGAATTTCGGTGGGTTCCAGCCACCCCGCCATGACCAGCGATTCGGCAAAACCCCGCTCCGAGGCAGCCCGAACCAGGGCATCCGCTTCGCCGCTCGCCCCTTTCCCGACCACAAGAATACGGCAGGTGGAAACCTTTTCGATCAGCCGTTCAAGTATCCGATACAGCCGTTCCTGCTCAAACTCAAAGAACCTGGTATAGAGGAGAAGGACGGGGGTGTCGCCGGCAATCCCCAGACGCTTCCTGACCGATGCCCCGTCACCGGATAATCCGTCACTCAATATACCATTGGGGAGATACCGGCACGATTCAGGCGCAATCCCGTTCCGACCCATTTCAGCTTCCAGCAGACGGCTTGCCACCGTCACTCCCCGTGCGCACCGGGGAATATAGCGTTCCTGAAAATCGTACAGTGCCCGCTCCAGATGGCTATAGGGCCTGGCGTCATTCATTCCCCCTTTACCCTCAAGGTCATCGCAATCCACAAACAGGGGGGGGATCCTGGCTCCCAGCGCTGAAAACAGATGCATCATCATGACCGCCAACCCGCCATACCCCTTGGGTTTAAAAAGATGGACAATATCCGGGGTCTCTGCCATGGCCGCTTGGTACATGCGCCATGCCATGAGCGGAGCGCCCAGAGCACGGCCTTCGGCCAAAAGGATATTGACAAGCCTGATGCCGTTTACCGTCTCCTCGCGGCCTGAATCTTCAGGATTGGTATAGGGGGGAGCGACGATCACCACATCGTGCCCCAGATGCTGCAATTCCACGGCGACCGGAAGCATGCGGGCAATGAGCGTCCCCTTGGGACGGATACCGAAAGGGGCTAGAAAGACAATCCTCATCGCCGCCCTCCATAGCAGTTTTGTAACAACCTGTTAAAGATTAGATAGAGGCACGCAGCTCCGCACCACAAAATTCCGTAGTTTTTGCGTACAATACGCATCGTTTCAAGGTGGGCTTTATCCGCACTGACCCCCCCCGGCAACGCGAAAGAGAGGAAATCAGGAGCATACACGAAGCGCACCCCCTGTCTCAGCAGCCGCTGGTTGAAGTCAAAGTCTGCATACACCTTGAATCGCGTGTCGAATGGGGGCTCCGGATGGAGAGACTTATGCACAAGCAGAGCCTGATGGTGCAGGGTATTGTTGCAGGTCAGACCGAACCCGGCGGTCCCGCGAAACAGCCGGTTTCCGGCACGGACATCGCCGAAGATAACCTCACGGGGGGAAAACCGGGACAGATCCCCCGGGAGGGATAACAATCGGTCGCCAGCCCCCAGAAAAAGGATCCAGGAGTCTGTCGGCGCAGCCGCCCACCCCTTGTTCATGGCGTCGTAGATACCACCGTCAGGCTCACTGATCCAGTAATGCAGTTTGTCTGCATGGCTGCGGATCACCTCCACTGTGGCATCGCTCGAAGCGCCGTCAATAATGACGTGCCTCACAAGACAGCCGCGAACCGAGGCAAGCGACCCTATCGTTTCAGCCAGCCGTTCCGCGCTATTTCGAACGACCGTCACAACGGTGATCGAGGGAGCGTTTGATGTCTCCGGCGGCGCATCCATCAGGTCAGAGCATTCCCGAGTTTCGCAACGACATACCGGATCGACTCTTCGCTCAGGTATTGATGAAAGGGGAGCGAGAGAACCGTCTCACTAAGCTCATCCGCAACGGGGCACGGTGGGGATGAGAAACGCGCAAAAGCAGGCTGCCGGTAAATTGGGTGCGGATAGTGGATCAGGCTCTCAACTCCCTGTTCCCGTAAAGAGACCATGACCGATTCCCTCTTCCCCGCTTCGAGTTGTATCACAAAAAGGTGATTGGCTGAAAGCGCCGGGGAGTTTTCTTGCTGAAGCGCAACGGGAAGATGGGAATCCGCGATAAGACGGCGATACAGCCCGGCACGCACACGGCGCAGCCGGTTCCATCGGTCGAGATGCCCGAGCTTTACCTTCAGGATCGCAGCCTGAACTTCGTCCAGTCTGCTGTTTTCACCGTGGGCGAGAGCCGCAACATAGCGGGAGCTCTGACCGTAATTGCGGAGCTTCAGCAGTGTGTCCCTGGCTTCCGGGCTTCGCACGAACAACGCGCCGCCATCACCGCATGCCCCAAGATTTTTGCTCGGATAGAAACTGAAGGCGCCAAAGTCACCGATGGTTCCGCATTTTCTGTCCCTGAATGTCGCGCCGGTGGCTTGGGCAACATCTTCAACCACGGTGATCCCGCGCGCTGATGCGATTGAAAGAATTCCGTCCATATCACAGGACGCGCCATAGAGATGCACCGGAA
>JBAQPK010000210.1:0-9899 GCA_049305715.1 Desulfuromonadaceae bacterium
CCAATACTCCTATTGATGTAGAAATATTTGATCCAAGTCAAAAAACGTTTTAATATTGCTAATTGAATGTATCGATACTTTTGTGTTGACGTTTTGACATGGAATGGTAAATTGGACGCAAATAGTCTTGTTTGATTGTCAGGAGGATCTGTCATGGCACTGGAAGGGAAGATGGCTCCGGACTTCTCGCTGGAGGGGAGTGACGGAGGTCGGCACAGCTTGAAACAGTACGCCGGGAAAACTGTCGTACTGTATTTCTACCCGAAGGACAGCACGCCCGGCTGTACCAAAGAGGCGTGTGGCTTCCGCGA
Source organism: Desulfuromonadaceae bacterium (assembly GCA_049305715.1). Classification (GTDB taxonomy): domain Bacteria; phylum Desulfobacterota; class Desulfuromonadia; order Geobacterales; family Pseudopelobacteraceae; genus JACRCG01. Next base: position 312 of record JBAQPK010000210.1, read on the forward strand.
TAACTACACGGAGCTGACGGACAGAGGAGTTGTGGTTCTGGGTGTCAGCAAGGACAGCATGTCTTCACATGGCAAGTTTATTACCAACTACAGACTGCCGTTTGTGCTGCTGAGTGATCCGGACTGCGCCATGATGCAGGCGTACGAGGCTTTCGGAGAGAAGGTTGCCTGCGGCAGGAAAACGACCGGAACGATTCGTTCGACTGTGGTCATCGGTCCGGACGGGGTAGTAAAAAAACAGTGGGCAAAGGTGGCCAAAGCAGATCAGCACCCGGATCAGGTGCTGGCGTATCTGCGCGGCTGAGCCCGTGCCTGATTCCGAAGCTGCTGTTGCCGGGGGACAAGAGACGGGCCGTATTATTTTATTACTCAGGAGGCTTACCGAACATGAAATTTGTCACTCTTGATGAAATCGTTACGTTTGCAATTGAACGTGAAGACACCGCCTACAAGCTTTACAAACGGGCGGCGGAACTTTCCACCAGCATCGCTTCAAAAAAGATGTTTGAGGAGTTGGCCCAGGAAGAAGCCACCCACAAGGACGTTTTTGCCAGAATTGATGAGGATAAGGCAGAAAACCACACGCTCTGTACCCTTCCCGAAGCAAGTATCGCCAAGTATCTGGTCGCAGTCCCCTTTCGCGAGAACATGACCTACAGTGAGATTCTGGCCAACGCTCTCAAAACGGAGGAGAATGCCTACCAGCTTTACAAAGCCGCCGCGGGCATGACTGATGATCCGAAACTGCAAAAAGTTCTGATGAATTTTGCCGATGTCGAACTGGGGCATCGTCGCAGACTCGAAGCAATTTATGACGAGCGGGTGCTGACAGAAGGGTAAAGCATTTGAAACAGAACTGGTCAGGGTGCCAGGCAGACCCGGTTCCGTCCGGTCTGCTTGGCGTCGTACATCGCCTGGTCAACGCGGTGCAACAGGGTCTCCCGGGTGTCTCCCCGTCTGAAATCTCCGGCGCCGATACTGGCAGTAATGATGAAAGCATTCTTGTCATATGTCACCGGGGTTGATTCCAGATTCTCCCGGATGCGTTCCGCCACATCTGCCGCACCCTCGATAGTGGTTTCAGGGAGCGCGATCGCAAATTCTTCTCCGCCAATCCTGCCAAAAAAATCATTTATCCTCAGTTCGGAGGACATGAGCACAGCTGCCACGGTTTTCAGCGCTTCATCTCCCGCCGCGTGGCCTCGGGAGTCATTGACGGACTTGAAGTGGTCCAGGTCAAACATCAGCACGCTGAGTGCATGGTCGTAGCGGCGGGCGCGCTCTACTTCGCTGCTCAACAGTTCCATGAAATAACCGCGGTTGTTGATGCCGGTTAAAGGGTCGGTGCGCAGCAGTTTGATCAAATCCTGCTCCCGCAGTTGAAGGGTGCGAATCGACTCATCAAGTTGCTGTACCATGCTGTTGAAGGCATCGGAAAAGTCGCCAAGAAAGTTGACACGCTGAGAACGATCCCCCGAAGCGATTGCTTTGGTCTGCCACGTCAGGTGGCGCAGGGCAGCCTGAAAAATTTTCATTGTTCCGGGGATGAAGCCCCTCTTCTGCATTGGATAGCTTAAGTTGCCGGAGGCCGTTGCCAAAATGGCATTCCGGATATCTAAAAGGGTCTCATAAAGGTCGGCGAAGCCTTCCACCGCCAGGAGGTCGCCAGGCGGCTCTGCCGGAACCGTAGGGTTCGATATCAGGTTGTGCAGCAGTATAATTGCCCTGCTTAATTCAACGGTACACTCTTTGTCAGCGTGGTTCATACTTCTATCCGGAACTCTGCGCCACCGTCAATGTTGCCGGCGGTCAGATGGCCTTTCATATTATGTTCAATAATCATTTTTGACATATAGAGACCGATGCCGGTGCCTTTGCCGGGTGCACGGGTAGTAAAGTAAGGGTCAAAAATCTTCGGGAGGACATCATCCGCAATGCCGCCGCAATTGTCCCGGATATACACAACCGAACGCCCGTTTTCACTGGTGACCCGGATATGGATGCGCGGTGCGGCGATACCGCGTTCGATGCAGGCTTCTCTGGAATTGGAGAGTATGTTGAGCAGAACCTGTTCATACTCGCTCTGGTATCCGGTGGTGGTGACACTTTCGTCATCTTCGATCTCCACTTGAATGTCATGACTCGATAGTGCCGCGGAAACGAACTCCAAGGCAAGGTGGACCGCTTTACTGACAACGAAGCCACTTTTTTGTTTGTCTTCGCGGAAGAAATTGCGGAAATCGTCGATGGTGCGTGACATATGTATGATGATACCCATCGCTTTACCGATTTCCTGCTCCATTTCGTCACGCGTCATGACGCCGGCGTCGTACGAAAAAAGCAGATTCTGGATGATCAGACCTATATTGTTGAGCGGCTGCCGCCACTGATGGGCGATGTTGTTGACCATCTCGCCCATGGCTGCCAGGCGCCCCTGCTGAATCAGGGCTTGATCCTTGTGCCGCAGTTCGGCGACCGCCAGATGAATGCGCTCCTCCAGAGAGTGATTCAATCGCTCAAGTTCATTTTGTGCCACCTTCCGCTCGGCAACTTCCTTTTCCAGCTTTTCTGTCTGTTCGAAAAGCTCCTGCTCCATCTGTTTGCGTGCGGTAATGTCCTGATTGCTGCCACGCCACCCCCAGGGAATACCGCCCGTAGTGAAAACCTGCTGACATACGTGCCCGATCCAGCGTATGTCACCGTTCTTGCAATGGATTCGCATCTCGATCGGCAGTATTTGTCCGGACGGCCCCATTTCGTGGGTATGATTACGGAACAGTTCGCGGTCTTCATGATGAATAATCCGGTAGATCAGTTGGCGGTCGCTGCTGAATTCTTCAGCCGAGTACCCGGTCAATTCCAGAACAGACGGTGACATATAGAGAAAGGAATCATCCGGAAGCCGCCAGTATTCCCAGTTCGAGGCATAATCAGCTACAACTCTCAGATGCGATTCGCTTTCCTGCAATGACTCCTGCGCTTTTTGCCGTTCGTCGATTTCCCGCTCCAACTCGGCTGTACGCTCATTAACCCTGTCTTCCAGCCCCTCATTCAGGGAGCGGACCTCATTCTCGGCCCGCCTTCGTATCTCGACCTCGCTCCTGAGCTGAACCGTCTGTTCGGCGACCCTGCGGGTAAGCGTCCTGTTCCAGATCACTACCGCGGTAAACAGGATGGCAACGACCGCTCCCGCTGCCGCGCCGATGAACATCTTGCCAGGTCGCCAGCCCGGAGATACCGGGAGCCAGCGATTCAGCACCACCTGTCGTTCCTCCTGGGTGATGGCGGCAATGCCCTTGTTCAGTATCTCCTCCAGCTCGGGCCAGTCCTTCCGGATTCCTATCCCCCAATCGTAGACGAAAGGGGTCGTGCCGGCGTCATGGATGTTGGAGATGCCCATTTCCTGCATATAATAGGTGGCGGTAGCCAGATTTTCAACATATGCATCCACCAGGCCGAAGGATACCTTGGTAAGCCCGGCAGCGGTGTTAGGTACCACATCCAGATTAATATCCGGATACCTGCTTTTGAGGATGTCGTGGGCTGCATAGCTGGAAACCACCGCCACTCTCATCCCTTTGCCTCTGAGGTCATTAATCGTCAACCCATGATCCACCGTATTACGGACAATAATGGCGCCTGGAACATGGAAAAGGGGCTCGCTGATTCGTATGAATTCGCGTCGGTCGGGGGTAGCAACAATAGCGCCCAGCAGGTCGATTTCGTTGTTCCCGAATTTTGTCAGAACGTCATCCCAGTTTTTTGCCCTGACAATGGAAAATTTAACCCCCAGTTTGGCTTCCAGCAGTCTGATGTTGTCGGCCGCAACTCCCCGGTAGTGCCCCAGGCGGTCGAAAAACTCAATCGGCTTGAATTCAGGATCGGGCGCGAGGCGGATAACGGGATGCTGCTGCAGCCATGATCGTTCGGCAGGCGTCAGCAGTACAGGGGAGGGTGGAGCGGGCGTTGCTGACGGGGGAGGAGAATACGGGATGACCGAGGTGCACACAAGTATGAAGGAAGTTATGAACAGCATACTTTTTATGGAAATGCGGCACTGTAGTGTTTGTGCAGGAGCATTCATGTTCAGGGCCTTCCCGGACGGAATTCCATAATCGTACTTATCTACCACATGAATGCGCCCATGCAAGTTTTCTATATAAAGTCAGTTCAGAACCTGTCGGCGTTACGATCATTTATAAAGGAGCAGTCTGTCAATACCGATATTCAGCCATCAGTCCGAATCCCTGTTGGCTGAAGGTTGGCAGGATCTTCAGGGAAGTGTCTTTCTGTACCGTGTGGTAGCGGACAACGGTTTTGCCGACGAAATAGCCGATTGCCCCGCCGAAAAAGACATCCGAGGCCCAGTGTTTGTTGTCGTAAATCCGTGCAAAGCCGGTAAGCGTGGCCAATCCGTAGGCGATTGGCGGCACAAATGGATTGGCGCCGTACTCTTCGGCAATGACGGATGCAACTGAAAATGCGGTTTGCGCATGTATGGAAGGGAACGATGGGTCGTTTGACTTGAGGCCGGGGCCGTCCCAAGTGGTGGAAGTTTCGCCGCTGGAAGGGCGGAACCGCTGGGTTGCCTGCTTGAGTACCATGGTAATGGCACCGCTGATGACGAGACTCTCCGCGGCAAGCAAGGATGTCCGGCGAGCCTTCGGATCATCATTGAGGTGCCCGTAAAGATAGAATAAGCCGAGTGACGGCGCGACATAGAGCGGGTTGCCAAATGCATTTCCGGCCGTGGCGCCTATATTTCCGGGTGAACTCTGATTTCGCTGCGAGACGTTTTTGATGTCTGTATCAGCAAAATAGAGCCCTGATGATGCGCCAATGATCAGCCCGGCCTTCAGCCAATCATACCTGTCCCAATTCACGGGTGAAGCCAGTATTTTGCCGGCGTCGGTGAAGTATCCCTTGATGTATTGTCCGGTGATCTTGTCGGGCTGCGGCTGTTGAGAGGGGCCGATATTCCCGGGAACGGCCTTTCCGGTGTCCGGAACAGCGGGTAGAGACTGTATTTGTCCGTTTCTTACCTCGTACCCGGATTTTTCTGTAACAATGCCGTTGCCGCTCTCTGCGGCTGATATTCCTGACAGGAGAACGGCAACTGCTGCCGCAGTACTGCTTGTTCTAAGACATCTTCGGACTTTATTTATTAAAAACATCCAAACCCCGGTAGACTGATCCAACGATTTAAGATCACAACGATTTTTCGATCCGTTTCAGCAGAAGAGAATTCAACACGACCGATACCGACGAAAAAGCCATTGCCAGCCCGGCATACTCAGGTTTCAAGGTTATGCCATAGCCGGATAGCAGACCAGCTGCCACCGGAATGCCGAGGATGTTGTAAAAGAGAGCCCAGAACAGGTTCTGCTTGATCTTTATCAGCGTGCCACGGCCGATTGCGATTGCCCGCACGGCGTCCATCAAATCACTGCGCATCAGGACAATATCGCCGGTCTCTTTGGCAACATCGGTACCGCCGCCGATGGCGATACCGATCTGGGCCTGAGCAAGAGCGGGTGCATCATTGATCCCGTCACCCACCATCCCGACGGTCATGCCGCGGTCCTGGTACTCTTTAACCACATCCCGTTTACGATCAGGCATCACTTCGGCTTCAAACGTGTCGACTCCGGTCTGTTTCGCCACGATGGCGGCAACGTCGGCGTGATCGCCGGTAATCATGCAGGTGGTTATGCCCATACGGCGCAGTTCGGCGACAGCTTGGGCCGATCCCGGTTTAAGGGTGTCGGCGAAAGCTGCGACGCCGACCAGAGAATTTCCGGCCGCTACATAGACCAGTGACTTGCCCGCAGCGGACAATTCGGCACACTTCTTTGCCAGTGGTGCAAGCGAGATACCGAGTTCCGCCATCAGCCGCTCATTGCCGACCGCCAGCTGAAATCCTTCGTGGAGGCAGGTTATTCCGAAGCCCCCCCGTTCATCAAATTCGTCAGCCTTGCCCGGCTCTATCCCCGCTTCCCGTGCCGCTGTCAGTGCCGCCTGGGCCAGGGGATGCGTCGAATATGCTTCCGCGGCCGCCAGACATTCAAGTAGCTTGGCCGGATCGACACTTCGCGCGACCGGCACGAGGTCGGTCATCTCGGGCGTTCCCCTTGTAAGCGTGCCGGTCTTGTCGAGCAGGAGAATATTAAGCCGGGAGATTATCTCGAGAGCGGAGCCTTTTTTTACCAGTATGCCGCGTCCAAGGGCAATGCCACTCCCGACCATGATCGCGGTCGGTGTTGCCAGTCCCATCGCGCATGGGCAGGCGATTACCAGTACGGCTATGGCAAATCGGAAGGCGGTCAGGAAGTCGCTGGAAAGAACGGCGAACCAGATGACAAAGGTGGCCGCAGACAACAGCATCACGATCGGTACGAACCAGGCAGAGACGGTGTCGGCAAACTTTTGAATCGGTGCCTTGTCCCCCTGCGCTTCGCGCACCATTTTGATGATCTGTGCCAGCAGGGTGGCTTCGCCGATTCGGGTCGCCCGGATCCGCATGACGCCATTTGTGCTGACAGTCGCTCCGGAAACGGTATCCCCCGGCTTTTTCAGCACCGGCAGGGATTCACCCGTGACCATGCTCTCATTGACGGCTCCCCCTCCCTCAAGCACTTCACCATCGACCGGAATTATATCCCCGGCACGGACCAGAACAACATCGCCGACCCTGATAACAGAGGCAGGCACCTCCTTCTCGCCGCTTTCAATTACCAGGCGGGCCTTGTCGGCCTGCAGGTTGAAAAGCTTCTTGAGCGCTTCACTTGCTTTGCCGCGGGCACGGGCCTCAAGGTATTTCCCGAGTCGGATAAATGCAATCAGCATCGCCGAAGTCTCGAAGAATACGTCACGATGCGGTCCGAGCAGCCCGAAGTAGGCGGCCAGCGAATAGAAATATGCGGCCGAAGTTCCCAGGGCGACAAGTACATCCATGTTGCTACTGCTGTTTTTGAGAGCGTTCCAGGCTCCACGATAGAAAATCAGTCCTGCAGAGAACTGAACCGCGGTAGCCAGCAACAGGTTGAGCTGCATCACGGCACGGTTGGAGTGCAACCCCATCGTAAACATGATCGGGAGCGAGGCGAGCAGTGAGAAGATGAACCAGTTTCGTTGAGAACGGAGGCCGTCGTCCTGGGCAATTTCAGTCCCGTGCAGTTCCACCGGGGTGTAGCCGGCCGCATGGACGATGGTGAAGATGTCGGCGGAACCGAACTGCTGCGGATCAAAACGGACGAAACCGGTTTCTGCCGCCAGGTTGACGATGGCGGTGGTGATGGCCGGGTGTTCGAGCAGCTTCTTTTCGAGCGTATTGACACAGGAAGCACAGTGCAGTCCGCGTACGCCAAAGGTCAGCTCGCCGTCGGGCTTAATCGGGGATGCGATGGTTTCGGTGCTCACAAATTATTACCTCTGTTTGAAATCGCCCCGCACGAAATGCCCCCAGGTGATTTTGATGGCCGAAGCGATGGGCAGCGCCAGCAGGATACCCCAGAACCCGAGTGTTTCCCCAAGAGCCATGACCATGATAATGGTAACCAGCGGGTTCAGGTTCATCGATTCCTTGAATACCAGCGGCTTTATGACGTATCCTTCGACAAAGTAGATCAGCGCAAATACGAACGTGGTCTGCCCGAGCATGGCAACGGACTGGAATTTGAACCAGGCAAAGAAGAGGGCCGGCAGAGTCGCAATGATTACACCAATAAACGGCAGGATCGACGCCGCGCCCGCAAAAGCGCCACAGAAGATCGGATGGGGAACTCCGAGCGCAAAGAGAGCGGCCGTTGCGAACAGCGCGACGATGATCGAAACCCCTACCTGGCCTCGCAGATAGCCACCGATACTGGTGTTGACCTCGTGAGCGATGTCAATGATCTGGGCGCGTCTATTGTCTGGAAGCCATGAGATCACCGTATCGATGACGGTCTGCTTGTAATAGAGCATGAAGAAAACCAGGATCGGCGAGAGTACGATGTTGAAGAGATTAAAAATGATGCTGGTCCCGAAGCTGTAGGCCCAGGATCCGGTTTTTTCAGCCGCCGTGTCGATATTGGCGGATGACTTGTCTATGAGCCACTGAATTTCATCCGAGCCGTAGCGGTCAGGCAGGCGACTTTTCCATTCTAGGGCGATCTGCTTGAGCTTCTGGATATAGGCCGGCAGATCAAGGATGAAGGCGTTCCAGCTCATGGTGATGGCCGGCACGATGAATGCCAGGAAAAAAACGGTCAGGATTCCCAGAATGATATAGAGGAGACCCAGAGCGTAGAGACGTTTCAAGCCGCGCTTCTCGGCACTCACGAGAAGAGGATCGAGAAGGTATGCGATGACCCAGGAAAGCAGGAAGCATGAAATGGTGTGCTGCAGCGCATAACCGGCTGCGGCAAGCAGGCAGAAGAGCAGTATTGTGGCAATAAATCTGCCGTAATCGTTGCGCGGCGTATGAACGTGGTGAGTGTGCTCCATGTCCCCTCCTAGGGGTGCTTCATACCATGCGGGACCGCGTCGGCTGTGAACAGATTGTTCTCTTCCATCCAGCTTTTAAGACGCTGGGAAAGAAACCGGTCTTTCAACAACGCAAAACGCTCTTCCTCGTGCGGGTAGAACGAGAGTATGTCTTCTATTTTTCCGAACGGTTTTCTCCCTGCCAGCAAGCTGTTCAGCAGCTCCTGTAATTCCCGTTCGGATATCTGTGCGACAAATTCGGTTACAATTTGTCTTTCGCTGCGATAGTCAAACGGAGGGATTTCCAGGAAGCGTTCGCCGTTATTCTGAAGCTGTTGCCGAACTTCATTGTTATCAGAGGTTGAGGGGACAAAAAATATTTCGCCGGTCAGCCTGTCGAGATAATAGGCTTTATCAAGCTGACCGCTGGTAAATGCTCCGATCAGGTCCTCCCACGATATTTCAACACTGTGAAATGTTGCCATCCATATCTCCTCTTTTCTTCTTGTTGACTTTATACTGCTGATCGAAGCACAATCTGCGCCATGCGAGTTATTTTTATAGCCGATGCCCATCTTGTCTCACCGGATGATGCCAACTATCTTCTGCTGCTTCACTTTCTGCGTGAGTTGGAGGGGGAGTTGGACACCCTCTATATCATGGGGGACCTGTTCGATTTCTGGCTGGGGTTCCCCTCGCACTCTTTTACGCAGTATGATGCCGTCCTGGATGCATTGGAACGGCTGGTCGTGCGCGGTTGCAGGTTGGTCTATTATGAAGGGAATCATGACTTCCATCTGGGCGCGATTTTTTCGCAGCGGCTGAAAGCCGTAATCCATACCGGGCCTGCCATCGAATATGTGCAGGGCAAGCAGCTTTATATCTGCCACGGCGACCAGATCAACAAGGAAGATCGTCTCTACCGTCTGCTGCGATTTGTGCTGCGCACACGACTGGTGGCTGCCGGTATCAGGCATTTTCCACCTGCCTGGGCAGAAAATATCAGAAAACGTCTGCAGAAGCGGAGTCAAGCCGGTTATATGCTTAAAACCGCCCGCTGGGATTACCGCAAGATCCTTCTTGATTTTGCCCGCAGGCTGCAGAAACAGGGGTGTGATGGAC
>JBAQPK010000211.1:0-4232 GCA_049305715.1 Desulfuromonadaceae bacterium
TAGAAATCCTGCAGGATGTTATTGTATCTCGTCACGGTTACAAGGAGTTCATCGTGACTCTTGGCAGGCATGATGTGCAGGCGGTTGCCGATAAAATCGGCATACGGACGATCAATCACCACGACCATGATTGAAAACACGCTGAGCGATAGTAACAGTGGCGCGATGCGGCAAAGGTAGCGTTTCATAGTTTGTAACACCTGGTAGTAATGCATGCGGGTTACCGGCACATGCCGACAGTCAATGGCCCAAGCGGCTGATGCCAACCATAGCAACAAATCCGGGAAAATGATACGAAAGATCTCCGACGGCAAAACCAGGGCCCGCACACAATGTGATACGGGCCTTGGCATTTCCTCGGAATGTAATTACTGCAGAATATTCTTAATAGTTGAGCAGCCTGTTGCGTGTGCTGCTTGCTGCCTTGCCGCTCGAAGCATAGCCGGTAGTGTGTTTGACACAGTCACCCCACGTGTCTGCTGCGGCAATTGTATAACAGGCATACTGAGTATTTGTTTCCCAGTTTACCGTACCCAAGTTTGTCATGGGGTAGAAGTAGCGTCCGGAACCACCGTTAAGGAACCGGTAGCGCTTAACTTGGGTACCACCCGCTCCATCCGGGTCGGTACCCTGTCCCCAGGTATCATTTGTCCCGTGAATAGCACCCAGACCTTTCGAGGCCGTTTTTGAATAGCCGCCGTGGCAGTTTAAGCAAACTATCGGAAACGGAGTATGCGTGTCGCCAAAGTTGCCGCTATCGCCGTTGTCGTGAGGCATACGCGAGATGTTGTTAGTTCCTCCCGCAGTATACGACTGGACGTTGTGGCACCTGAAACAAACGATTGTGCCTGTGCCTAAGTTTTGCCCATCCGTCCAGGTAGCATCTGTACCGTTTATGGTCTGGAGCATATATGGCGTGTTCGTGGAACCGTGGGCATTGGCCTCGTTCAGGTGGCAGTCGGAACAATGGAGTCCAACATTTTCACCAAGTGCAGCTCCATCTTTTGTCGTTGCAGAAGGAGTCCACAGAGTTGCCGGCCAGTAGGTCGTATTGGCGGCACTATACCGCTTGGCGTACTGATTCAGGTTATGGTGTGATGCATAGCCTGCGGTGCCGGTCGCATTGATGGTGTTGAACTGGTCGCGCACATTCAGCACCCTGCCGTAGGTTGTCTGGCGGAAGGTGGCCAGGGAAACCGAATCCCAACCATTCGTCAGGTTATCGTTGGTATTGAATGGGCGCAGGGAAGCCGCAACACTTGCTCCCGAACGGGTTACCGTTGTCTGGGAGTCTATAAGCATGCCATTATTGGTATTATTAACTGCTATCGCCGATGCGCCATTGCTGTCGTGACAACCAAGACAGAAGTTATCCATACCGTCGCGCTGCGTTGAGGTTGCAGTAAATCCTGCCAAACGCTTGCCGGGCCAGGCAACGGCTATACCGTTACCACCGGCGGTGTCGACGTTCCTCAGGTCTACAGTGGTGGTGCCGCTATCGCCGCCATGATTAGCCGAGGCTGTTTTATATGTTGTGCCGGAAGAGGTTATATCACCCTCGGCATGACAGAGAATGCAATCATAATTGGTGACGATTGGAGTTGTTGAGCCGCTCTGACTGACATGACGGCTTTTACGCACGAAATCGTCACCCTCGGTGCCCAGAGTCTGCCCTACCACCGCTGCACGCGGCACAACAGTACCAATTCGGGCATTATGACAATTCATGCAGTCACCGGCGGCGACCTGAATCGTACCATTTATATGCAACGCCTTGTTGACGATCTTTCCGGTTGCATCAACAACAGCAGCGTGGCACTGGACGCAACTGATGGTTGCCGCCTTGCCGTTGTGTGAAGCGGTAACCGATGCCGGCGGGTTGCCGTGGCAGCGGCCGCACGCCACTCCCGGATTGGAATAGTTGACCATGGCGGAGTAGTTCCAGTACGGCTTCCTGAGTGTGTTTACACCACCAGGGTCGCTGTTCTTCAGCCGGTTACCGTGACAGTAGATGCTGGAGCAGGTGGCCGCCTTGATGGCGGTGCCCGCTGTGTAGCCGTTGAATGTGTATACTACGTTTGCCAGGGTGACCCCGCTCCACTTGGCCGAAGAGGCCTGGTCGAAGTTCAGGGTCTGCGAGTTGTAGCGCGGCGTCGCCATATGGGTGCCGGTGAATGGCTCATCGGGTACCCGATGACACTCGTTGCAGTTTCTAGTCTTCATGTAGGCGCTGGAAAGATGCTTGAAGTGTGAGCCGACACGGATGTTCATGGTGCTGCTGATGCCGTCGGTGCTTATCCCCGTCCCTTTCCAGCCGGGGGCAAAGTTCTTCCTGTTTTCCTTGGTGTTAGGCAGCGTATTGGAGGTGCCGGCTACGCCGTGGCAGTGGACACAGGTGTTGTCGTTATTGTACATAGTCTTTTGCCATGAGTTGCGCGTAACGCCGCCATGGCAGGCTGTGTTTGCGCATACCTTGGTGTTGGTGGCGGGCGGGACCTCAGCGGAGGACCAGCTTTTGAAAGCTGTATAGCCGCCGTAGGCGAGGGAGGGGGCGAAGCGGACCTCCCGCTTGTTGTTGTTGTGCTTGAGAGCACCGGATAAAATGTGGAAACTGGCTGCATCTTTGGCCGTCTTGTAGTGACAGATATTGCAGTTGATGTTGGTGGCCGGATATTTCAGATGCTGCTTATGGGTCGTGGACAGGTTGAAGCCGGACCTGCTTGCCGAGTAGCCGCCGTAGGCGCTGGCGCGGCCGCCGTGGCACATGCGGCAGTTGCCGGTATCGCCCCACTGCACGTTGGCGAATTGTTGAACGAATATTTTTCCGGATTTGTGGCACGAAGCTGAGCTGCATGTCTTGGTGCCGGTGTTATATGTGAAGGATACCCCGGCAGTCCAGTCGGCTTTTATGTCCATGCTTTTGTTGCCATCCAGGTGGTTGGACGAAAGCGGGTGCTGGCGATTGGCATTGTTCCTGTCGATGGTGCTGCGGTGGCACGTGGCGCAGCCGCGAGTGTCGTTGATACCCAGCTGGGCAACGTGCTTCGGATGGCTGTTGGCTCTGAGCGTCCCAATGCCGGTACTGGTGTAGTTCGGATAGCCCTTACCGTTCGTGCTGGACTGTAAACCGTCGGCGGACCTGCCGTGGCAGCCGTCGCAGTTTTTGGGACCCTGACCGGCCGTCCAGGAACCCGGGTTGACAAAGCGCCCCTTGCTGTCGCTATGGCAGTAGAACACGGTACAGGTCTTTGTGGTCGGGTCGTAGTTGTCGCCGGCGTAGACGCCGGAGTAGTTTTTCTGCTTGTTGACGTGGCGGACCGACGCGGGAAGGACCACGGTGTTGTTGGACACGGTGCCGGCGTGGCAGGCCGTACATTTCTGCAGGCTGGCCCCCTGGGTTGTCCAGTTGTTCATGTGGCGATTGTGCTTGCCGGTGTTCATCGGATTGGCGGTGCCGCGGGCGCCGCCATGGCATAGAGAGCAGCGGGCGGGTGTGGCGGTGCGGTTCACGGTGGCCCAGCTTACCGGCAAGCCGCTGACGAAGTTTGCGCCATCCTGTCCGTTACTGTGGCAGTAGGTTGTCATGCAGGAGGTGCCGGCTGTCGTACTGCCCGCCGTCCAGGTTCTGCTCCCCTTGGTATCGGTACCCGCCAGTACAGCTGTATCGGCGACATATACGCCGGTTTTGCCGGCAGTTGTGTAATAGCCGAAATGAACCTCTGCAGTCTGGTTTGTGCTCACATTACCGGCCATGTGAGAACCACGCCCTCCGGTGGAATCATGGCAGACACCGCACTTGAACTTGTAGGTATCGGCAACCGGGGCCTGGGAGGAGCGCTTGTAGAGTTCGGTTTCGGTTGCGTCCTGGTAATCGGCCCATTTCATGCTGGTATAGATGTGGAACTTGTGGGCGCTGGCGCCGGCAAAATAGGCATCGTTGCTCTTGGCGGAATGGCAGCTATTGCAGGGAGCGCCGGGAGCTTGCAGCTTACCGTCCATATGGAGCTTTTTGTTCCTGATCTTGCCGGTTGCATCCACGACGGTGGTGTGGCAGGTAGTGCAATCGGATACCAGAGTATAAGGGGCGTGTACACTCGCCGTGGTGCCGGCTGCGGGAGGCATGCCGTGACAGCGGCCGCAGGTAGTGGCATCGGGGGTGTTGGTGGTAAGTTCCATGTTCCATGACGGCTTGCGGTAACTGCCGGAGGTGTCGCCGTTTCTCATCTTTCCGC
>JBAQPK010000212.1:0-2286 GCA_049305715.1 Desulfuromonadaceae bacterium
CGGCATCACCGGCCAGGACGGTTCCTATTTGGCGGAACTGCTCCTCTCGAAGGGATATGAAGTCCACGGCATGGTACGCCGCTCCTCGTCTTTCAACACCGGCCGCATCGATCACCTGTACCGCGACCCGCACGAAAAGGATGTACGCATGTTCCTGCACTACGGCGACCTGAATGACGCCAGCTCCATCAACATGCTGCTGCGGAACATCCAGCCGGACGAAATCTATAACCTCGGCGCCCAGAGCCATGTCCGTGTCTCCTTCGACGTACCCGAGTACACCGGTGAAGTGGATGGACTTGGAACCGTGCGCATATTGGAAGGGATTCGTGAAACAGGTCTGAATACCCGGTTCTACCAAGCTTCATCGTCCGAACTGTACGGCAAGGTGGTTGAAACCCCCCAGAAGGAAACTACCCCCTTCTATCCCCGTTCCCCCTATGCCTGTGCCAAGGCATACGCCTTCTACATCACCCGGAACTACCGCGAGAGCTACGGCATGCACGCCTCCAACGGCATCCTCTTCAACCACGAATCGCCCCGTCGCGGCGAAACCTTCGTCACCCGCAAGATCACCCGAGCCGCAGCCCGCATCAAACTGGGGGTGCAGGAATGTCTCTACCTCGGCAACATCGACGCGAAAAGAGACTGGGGCTTTGCCGGTGATTACGTCGAAGCGATGTGGCGGATGCTGCAGCAGGACCAGGCTGAAGATTACGTCATTGCGACCGGTGAAACCTACATGGTCCGCACCTTTGCCGAAAAAGTCTTCCAACGTCTCGGCATGCCGCTGGATTGGCAGGGGAGCGGTGTGGATGAAAAGGGTATTGACACCAGGAGCGGCAAGGTCGTCATCAAGATAGACCCAAAATACTTCCGTCCTGCGGAAGTTGATCTGCTGCTGGGAGATCCGACCAAGGCGAGGAAGCAGCTGGGATGGGAGCTCAGGACCAGTTTTGAGGGGTTGGTGAATATGATGACCGATGCAGATCTGTCTCTTGCAGAGGGGGGGAAGCGTACAGATGGTTAAAACTGCACTGATCTGTGGAATTTCCGGACAAGATGGGGCCTATCTATCCAAGCTGCTTATTGAAAAAGGCTATGATGTCCACGGCACCGCACGTGATGCCCAGATGGCCTCTTTCAAAAACCTGCAACAACTTGGGGTCAAGGATCGGATCACCTTTCACTCAATGGCGCTCAATGACTTCAGAAGTGTTTTGCAAACACTTGTAAAGGTGCAGCCGGACGAAATTTATAACCTTGCCGGCCAGAGTTCGGTCGGACTTTCATTTGACCAGCCTGTGGAAACACTCGAGAGCATCAGCGTCGGCACCCTGAACCTGTTGGAGGTAATACGATTTATCGGTAGCCCCATGAAACTGTACAGTGCCGGGTCCAGCGAATGTTTTGGCAACACCGGAGGCGAACCGGCCGATGAAGAGACCCCCTTCCGCCCACGCAGCCCTTATGCAGTAGCCAAGGCTACCGCCTTCTGGGAGGTCGCCAACTATAGGGAAGCCTATAATCTCTTTGCATGTACCGGCATTCTTTTTAATCATGAATCTCCGCTCAGGCCGGAGCGTTTTGTTACAAAAAAGATCGTTACGTCTGCGTGTCGGATCGCCGCAGGCAGCTGTGAAAAGCTGCATCTCGGTAACATATCCATCGCCCGCGACTGGGGCTGCGCTGAAGAATATGTTGAGGCGATGTGGTTGATGTTGCAGCAAGAGAAACCGGAAGATTTTGTCATTGCCACCGGCGAAACGAATACACTTGAAGACTTTGTTGCAGCCGTCTTTCAGGCTGTGGGATTGGAATGGAAAAAATATGTTATCAGTGATCCCTCGCTCTTGCGCCCCTCTGAAATCATGGTCAGCAAGGGAAATCCTGCCAAGGCACTGCAGAAACTTGGATGGCAGGCTAAACGTAAAATGCGGGATGTGATTACTTTGATTATCGATGCAGAACAGAACTCCAACTTTTAAGAGCGGAGAATCGAATTCATGATTATTCCTGTCATCCTTTCCGACGGAACCGGTAGCTTGAGTGATTTATTCCTTGTTTGCCCAAAAATAACAGTCCAAATGTAATTCTGTGTTGGGCAAGCTCTTTCCAGAAATTTAAGATATTGAACGGATAATGATGTGAATATTGGAATCAGTTTGGTTGATTTTACACCAGGTCGTATGGGCGGTGTCGAAACCTACGTCCGCAACCTGGTTTCATGGCTTGCGGTTAATGACCAAGAAAATAAGTACACTCTTATTTGTACCGACCAAAACG
>JBAQPK010000213.1:0-3380 GCA_049305715.1 Desulfuromonadaceae bacterium
CGCCATGTCGGTTGTCATGATTACCGTCAATGAAATCATGATCACGACGGTGAGCCGGGCAATGGTGTTGAAGAGCGGGCCATTGACAAATGTTCCCATCAGGTTCTTATCATTGATCAGCTTGAGCATGAACAGCAGCACGAAGGGGAGCACCGCACCGTTGACAACTTGCGAGATGAACATGATGGTCATGAGCGGGGCGTTCGGGATCAGGATCAGGCCGGCGCTTATGGCGATGATGACCGTAAAGAGCCAGAAAAACTGCGGTGCCTGTTCGAAGTCCTTGTCGACCCCCGATTCCCACCCCATCCCTTCGCAGATGTAATAGGCCGTTGATAGCGGCAGGATACAGGCGGCAAAGAGCGAGGCGTTAAAGAGCCCGAATGCAAACAGTGCTGAAGCATGCTGGCCGACCAGTGGCTTCAGGGCCATGGCTGCATCGGCGGCGGTTTCGATCTTCAGCCCATGCAGGTGGATGGTCGAGGCGCAGGCGACCATCATGAAGAATGCCACCACGATGGCCATGATGCAGCCGAAGATGACATCTATCCGCGAAAAATTATACTGATCGGCGGTGATCCCTTTTTCGACGACAGCCGCCTGCTGATAGAACTGCATCCAGGGGGCGATGGTCGTGCCGACGATGCCGATCAGGGTCATCAGGTAGGCGCTGTCGGTTTTGAACGTGGGGGTGACGGTCGCTTTCAGGACGAAAGTCCAGTCCGGCCCGGCCATGAAGGCGGCGATAGGATAGGCGATGTATACCAGGCACGCCACCAGAAACACCTTTTCCACGACCTTGTAGGATCCCTTGACGATCAGCAGCCAGACCAGAACGGCGCAGACCGGTACGGAAATATATTTGCTGATGCCGAAAATCTCCAGGCTGGCGGCGATACCGGCGAACTCGGAGATGGAATTGCCCATATTGGTCAGCAGCAGGGCGATCATGACGTAGAAGGTGACCTTAACGCCGAAGGACTCGCGGATCAGGTCCGACAGCCCCTTGCCGGTGACGGCTCCCATCCGGGCGCACATCTCCTGGACCACGATCAGCGCGATTGTGGTCGGTATCATCATCCAGAGAATTGAGTAGCCGTAGTTGGCCGCGGCGAGGGAATAGGTGGTGATGCCGCCGGCGTCGTTGTCCACATTGGCGGTGATGATGCCAGGACCCAAGATCGCCAGAAAAATCATGACATTCCGGGGGCTGAAGCTCTTGAGCGGCTTCAGGAATCTGAATTGTGAAATTGAGTTGAACATAAAGACCTAAGTTTCTAGCGCCGCTTGATTTTGATGATCTGCGGCAGGTAATGCGCCAGCACGTCGTCAACGGTGACGATGCCGGCCATTTTATCTTCGGCATCAAGCACCGGGATGGCAATCAGGTCGTACTTGGCAAGTGTTTCCAGCATGTCCTCCGGCTCCGCATCGATGCGCACGGATTTTATGTTCTCTTCCATGATATCGGTGATAAGCGTTTCCGGCGGGTTCATGATCAACCCTTTGAGGGAAACGACCCCTTCCAATTGGTCATCCGAAGTGACGACATAGCCGTAGAAGATGGTTTCGACCTCATCGGCGCACCCCTTGAGAATTTCCAGAGCCCGGCCGACGGTGATGTCAGACGTGAGCCTCAGGTAGTCAGGGTTCATCAGGCCGCCCGCCGAATCCTCTTCATGCTCCAGCAGTTCCTGAATGTCCTCGGCATCTTCCTGGTCCATCATGTCCAGCAGTTCCTGGGCTTTCTGCTCCGGCAGGTCGCTCAGCACGTCCGCCGCTTCGTCCGGCTCCATCTCCTCCAGGATGTCGGTCATCTGCTCGTTGTCCAGCTGGCTGATGACCAGATTACGCATGTCCGCTTCCAGCTCGTAAATGGTGTCGCCGGTTGTCTCGGCATCGATCGTATCCAGCACCATGCGGATGCTCTGGATCGGGATGTTTTCGATGATGTCGGCCAGGTCGGCCGGGTGCATCTCGTTCATCTGGTCGCGGGCGATTTTGAGAGCCAGTTTCGAGGAGTTGGCTTCAAGGGGCTGGACATATTCCCAGCTGATCTCGCTGTGGGGGATGTCGCGCTTGATCGTTCGGGCAAAGCGCTCGCCAAAGCGCTCGTAGCCAAGGCGTCTCAGCAGCCCGCGAAAACCGATGTCGACGGAGAATATACAAAGCTTGTGATTTAGCTTGCCGAGCTTGATGTCATTAACCCGGACAACCTTGGCGCCGTCCACGTCAACGATCTGCTTGTCAAGCAGGTCGCGCTTGACGAGGATATCCCCCTCTCCGGGCTGATACATGTCCAGGCGGTGCGGTTTGATGCTGCCGGTTGAAATCACGACATGAGTAAAGAGCGAAACCTCACTCCAGGGGAGAGTCTTTATCCCCTTGCGCGATTTGATTACGATGTGTGAAACCTCCGGGAACACTTCACCCGGCACCATGATCAGATCACGCAGAATGCCGATCTGGTCGCCATGGCTGTTGATCACCTTGCGGCCGATGACCGAGCTGAGATATATTTCGTTTATTTCAATCATCATGACTCAAACCTTCGCTCAAACTAAAAAAGACCCATTCGGGAAGAAAGGGCCTTTACAAAACTGCAACCAAACCATTTCCCCCCTGGTTGACTTTCAGCAGTGCACAACGTAGGAACGTTTCCAGCTACATTGGGTTAAGCCTTAATCCGACAAAACCTGGTAACCGCATTGGCGTCTTTCGACGTTTCTGGGCAGTAGCATTTTTTTGTGCAAACGCCTCAATCTAACGAGGAATATGTAACCAAAATTTATAGCCGCGTGGGGCGTGTTTGTCAATGCAAAAATGGCGGGACATCGCTGCGGGAAAGCCGCTCCGGCCGATTAAATGTGGTGTAAGGATGGCGCGCCGCTGCAATCGTTTGACCGGCGCCATCTGTTGCCGGTTTAAAGCTGAAAATTCAGTCAATAGATGAACGATATAATCTGTGTGCGCCGGTTACCCAGTCCGATGTAGCATAATATTCCTCACCAGCGTAGAATATTCTCCATTCTTGTAGGTATGGTTGCGCATTACTAAAAAAAGAGCGCCATAATATCGGCATGTTAATGCATGTGACCGGTTTGGCATGGCAATTGTAAAGTAGCAGGATGATATGAAGGAGTTGTTTCAGCCCTTTGATTAACAGCCGGAAGTACCGCCCGTATCATCGAATTGGTTGCAGTGGCTGGTTTCCAGTCTTTGTCGTCATTAGTGCCCGGAGGATCGTAATGCACGTAAAAACTATATCAACCTCGCTTCTCGTCATCGCGGCCATTACCGTGCTGGTGTTTCTCGCGTTCCGTGTCAGAATCGGCGCAACGGCCGATTCCGTTGCCGTACTGCGGACGACCGGTATGACC